>CAZIGO010000064.1:0-8797 GCA_964538595.1 uncultured Chitinophagales bacterium
GGTCACCGGCAAACAATATACCGGCAATCCACTTTTTCTTAACCAATCAGCAAAAGGCTGCATTCGAATAGCATCTTTTTCAGTAGTTATAATAACTTTATTTGAACTATCTACCGCATTGTACGTACTCTTCAACTTCCAAAGGTCCTCCACCATATAATTATAGTGGTCGGGAAAACGCATTACCTTATGAAGGGTAAAACGATCACCTATATATTGTTCCATCATATCTGTACTAGCTATACCCGCTATTAATATAACACGCGTATCTTCCTCCAAAGCTAAATTTTTCTTTTCATTTATCAAAGGATAAGGCTGGCCATATTGTAAATAAGAAAAATAAATAGCTTGATCCGAACGAGGGTTTATTTCTCTTTTTATGCCCTTTTGTTCCTCCTTTGACATACCAACAGGACATTTGGTAACAATAATTATATCAGCTCTTTTGTATCCCGACCGCCACTCCCTCAAATGCCCCATCGGCAAAGGATAGTCGCGGGTAAACAAATTATTATAAGGAGTAAGCAATAAGGAGAGTCCCGGCTCCACTGCACGATGTTGAAAGGCATCGTCCAATAATATCGTTTTAACCCCTGGATGATCACTCAACAGGCGAGGGATAGCAAATATACGCTTGGTCCCCACTGCTATAGGCACGTCAGGATATTTCTTTTTAAGTTGACAAGGTTCATCCCCTACTTGGTCAGCGGTGCAATTGACTTCCGCTAATTGATACCCCCCCGTTTTCCGTTTATATCCCCGGCTTAATACAGCCACCGGATAATGTTCTTGCAACAACGTTAATAAATACTCTGTCAATATAGTTTTCCCGGTCCCTCCTGTACTCAAATTGCCTATACTAATTACAGGTATATCAAACTGTACTGACCGTAAGAACTCTCTTTCATAAAGTTTATTACGTAACCACATCCCCCCTGCATACAATAAGGCAAAAGGAATCAACAACCAACGTGCTATAGACCAAAAAGACATAAGTAGAGTAAAGATAAGTAAAGATAGGAACGAATAGGAAAGGGGGGACGTATTCGTGAATCTTTTCCCCACTTACTTGACGGGGGCTATTATAAAAATTTTTTCCTGCAAACCAACAAAAGAATGGTTGTCCCTTCCTATTAAATTTTATTATTTTCGGTTCCACCATGAAAATAGGAGACATTACAGATTATCTCGCCCAAATTGCCCCTCCGGCCTACCAAGAGGACTATGATAATGCAGGGTTGTTAGTAGGAAATCGAGAAGCCGAAGCCCAAAAAGCATTAGTTTGTTTAGACTGTACAACTGAAGTGATAGAGGAAGCAATAGAAGAGGGGTGTAACCTTGTTATTTCTCATCATCCTCTCATATTTAAATCCCTCAAGCGATTAACCGGTGCCAATCATGTGGAACGCACCGTAATAAAAGCTATTAAAAATGATATAGCCATTTATGCCATTCACACCAACTTGGACAATGTACAGCGAGGAGTTAATGCAAAAATATGCGAAAAATTAAAATTAACAGATCTGCAAATATTAGCTCCCAAAACCGGGCTGCTAAAGAAACTTACCGCTCAATGCTCACCACAACAAGTAAAAGCACTCCGTAAAGTGCTCCGACAAGCTGGCATCGGAGCAGCATCTCCCGACAAAAAAGATTCTTCCTCTACTCCTCCCGTCACTACCCCTTCTACTGCCGGCAAAGGCACCCATTTGCTATCCACTCCCTCTGCTCCAGCTGGCTTCGGTCGTTCTTCCACTTCCACTTCAAAAATCGAAACGGTTTTTCCCTCCTATTTAGAGCAATCCCTCATCAACGCTTTAATGAATCATACTCCCCCTGAAAATTTTAGTTATGAAATCATTCCTCTTGACAATGACGTAGCAGGGGTCGGTTCAGGTATGATCGGTAAGTTATCAGAACCGCTTACCGAGAAAAAGTTTCTCCAACACATCAAAAAAACGATGAAGACCGATTGCATACGGCATACGACGTTACTTGATCAAAAAGTGCAAACTGTGGCAGTATGTGGTGGCGCTGGCAGCTTTTTATTAAATACAGCTATTAGTGCCGGGGCTGACTTCTTTATCAGTGCCGACTTTAAATATCACGACTTTTTTAATGCCGAGCAGCAACTGGTGGTAGCTGATATAGGGCACTATGAAAGTGAACAATATACCATCGATTTATTGCATACATTTTTGCAAAAAAAATTTCCTAACTTTGCCGTTCGAAAAACGGAAATTAACACCAATCCTGTTCATTATTTTTAAATAATAAAGCCCTCATTCATGGCCACCGTTAAAGACAAATCAATTGAACAAAAATTAAAGGATTTATACAAGTTGCAGCTCATTGATAATAAAATAGATGAGATACAGGTGTTAAAAGGAGAGCTGCCCATGGAAGTAGAAGATTTAGAGGATGAATTAGCGGGACTCGAAACCAGAATAGAAAATTTAGAAAACGATATAGAGAAGCTCAACAAAGACATCAAGGAGCAGGAAACCAAGAAAAAAGAATGTCAAGATAAAGTAGAAAAATACAAGTCACAACAAAAAGAAGTGCGAAATAATCGAGAGTTTGATGCGCTTAGCAAAGAAATAGAATTACAAAATTTAGAGATACAGCTTTGTGATAAAAAAATCGGCGAGCACCAAGAAGAAATCGAAAAGAAAGAGAAGAAGCTAGAAAAATCAAAAGAAGGCATTGATGAAAAGAAAGAGAATTTAGAAGAAAAGAAAAAAGAACTGGACAAGATTATAAAAGAGACGGAGAAGGAAGAAAAAGCATTAGAGAAAAAACGGAAAAAAGCCCGGAAAGAGATTGAACAGCGCCTGATAGCCGCTTACGATAGAATTAGAAAGACTTATAAAAATGGGTTAGCGGTGGTCCCCTATCAACGAGAAGCTTGTGGTGGTTGTTTTAATAAAGTTCCTCCTCAACGACAATTAGAGATTCGTCAACGAAAGAAGATCATTACTTGTGAGCACTGTGGTCGTATCTTAGTAGCCCCAAACATGGCCGAGGAGATGGAAAATCAGTTGGATCTTTAACCCTCCCCCTCCTTTTACAACAAAGTCAGGAAGTTTTAAACCAAATAAACAGTCGCCCATAATTTTGGGAATCCTTATCAATCCGGTGATATTTTTCTTTGATATGTTTTTGCTGTAAGAATTTGAGCACATGTTTTTTCAACTGACCACTGCCTTTACCTGTTACAATTTCTATCTTCTTTAAATTTTTCTCACGCGCTTCTGCAATCACCTCGCGCAACGCTTGATTAATCTTTTTACGATCATTATAAATGGGATGTAAATCCAACTTTAAATCAGCCATATTGGTAATTAAAATTTGATGCCCACAATAAGCATGTCATCGATTTGCAGCTCTTCCTCTCCTTTCCAATCCTGTATAGTTTGATGAAGCAGCTGCTTTTGTCGTTCCATGGGCTTATGATGAATCTCTTTCAGGAGCTGTTTAAACTGTTTTACCATAAACTTTTTATTGTGAGGTCCGCCAAACTGATCAGGGTAACCATCGGAAAACATATATATCACATCTCCTTCTTGATAAGAAATTGTTTGGGTAACAAATGATTTTTTACCTCCGAACCAACCGCCAATCGGATATTTATTCCCTTCAATAACCGACAGTTCCCCTTCTCTTATTTGATAAAGCGGCCGGTATGCTCCGGCAAAATAGATTTTTTTGGATTGATCATCAATGGTACAAAGCGCCATATCCATACCATCTTTAATATAACTATTCCGGTTTTTCTGTTCGAGTTGACTTACTATTTGCTGATTGAGCAGGGTTAATACCTTGGCAGGATCAGTTATTTTACGCTCCATAATTATTCGATTAAGCAAGTCATTACCTATCATAGACATAAATGCGCCGGGAACACCATGTCCTGTACAATCTACCGCTGCAACTACTTTCAGATCATTGCCCCTTTTTGAAATATTATTAAACCAATAAAAGTCTCCACTAACAATATCACGGGGATTGAAGTATATAAAAGAACGGGGGAGATGATTTTTTATATTATCGGTGTTTGGTAAAATGGCTTCTTGTATATGCTTTGCATAGCGCATGCTGTCAGTCATCTCTTTATTGCGTTCTTTCAACAACTGTTCTGCATGCTTACGCTCTGTAATATCCGTATCTACGATGATTAGATGCTTGAGTTGATCATTTTCATTAAAAATGGGAGTTAAAGTAGAAGCAACCCATCGTTTTTCCCCATCTTTAGTAATGTTTATTGCTTCATACTTCTTGGATTGACGGGCTTTCACACACTCATCAATAATATCTTGAAAATGGGGGTTATCACTAGCTTCTACCAATGTTTCCCCTTTTTCCTTCTTAAACTCTTCCAACGATTCATAGCCACTGATATCAAAAAAGGCATCATTCATCCATTCAATACGCCCCTCATGATCAGCAATCGTTATACCATTATAGGTTTTACTGGTAACCAATGATAGCTTTTCTAATTGTTGGTTGGCTGATTGCAGCTTGTCTTTTTGCTCCTGCAATTCTTCAGTTCTCTGCTTTACCCGCCGCTGTAATCGCTTACGTTGTCGTTGATAGCTTTTTTCTCGCCACATTATTATCCCATAGATGCTACCAAAAAGGATAACAACGCCCAACACATAGAACCATGTTTGCCGCCAAAAAGGAGGGGTGATAGTAAATTGAAAAGTAGTCGGACGCTTGTTCCATACACCTTCATTATTACTGCTGATCACCTTAAATGTATATTGACCCGGTGGAAGATTGGAGAAAGTAGCCGTATTTTCTTTTTTTACCGGCGACCACTTTTTTGAAAACCCCGCTAACTTATAACGATATCGTACTTTGGTAGGGTTCGTTAAGCAAATCCCCGTATAGTTAAAGGTCAAATAGTTTTGGCTGTAGGGCAACGTAGCACCATCCGATATAGTGGTATCTTCCAAGAATAACTTTACTTTGGTGATATTTGTTTTAGTCCGTACTAAGTTAGGCTGATCCCGATGAGGGCGATACCGAATGGCCCCCCGCACTGTACCAAACCATAGATTTTCTTGCATATCCCGGTATACCGCATTTACATTACACTCAATACCTGTAAACCCTTTCGATTTACCGTAATGTTTAAATATAGTTTTTCCGGTCTTTCGATATTTACTTACATTAAAACGATCAATCCCTATATTCGTCCCTAACCATAAATTATTAAAGACATCAAATACCATGGAATAGACCGTATTGGAATTTAAACCATCTTCTTGAGTAAAATTAGTAAAAGTATGACCATTAAACCGGCTTATTCCACCGAATGTGCCTAGCCATAAATTATTCTGCCCTCCTGTAGTCATAGTTAGGATCTGGTTATTCACCAAACCATCCTCTTCCGTATAAGTAATAAAATCCGTCCCATCATAACCTGTTAAACCGGAAAATGTGGCCATCCAAATAGTATCCTTCAACTCCAATATTTTATAAACTGTATTCCCGGCCAACCCATCAACACGTCGAAAGTTTTTGAAGGGCGGGGTATTTTGTTTGATGGGAAAATGACGGGCCGCTAATTTACTAACCCCGTTCCCATAAGTTCCAAACCAAAGGTTTCCCGTACTATCGCGATAAATATCCAATACCTTATTACCGGCTAACTGATCCTCTTCCTTGGTATAATTTATAAAATGGGGATCTAAAACCTGGGCAGGGTTGGTAAGCTGGCTAACTCCTCCTCCCCATGTAGCTACCCACATATGACCGGATTTGTCAAAAGCGATATCCCGTATTCGATTTATAGGCAGTCCCTCGTCCACCGTATAATTGACATAATGTTTCTTATAGTGCTGCTGTTTCCTCTGATGAAGAAAGCGGGTTATTCCCCCATAAGTACCCACCCACTTATCGCCTCCTTGACTTTTATTGATGGAAAAGACAATATTACTTTTTAACCCTTGATCTTCAGTATAAGAAAGAAACGCTTTCCCCGCATACTTATTGAGTCCCCGGTACGTCCCAAACCATATGTTATCTTCTCTATCCTGTAATACCGTATAGACCAAATTATTATTGAGACCTGATTTTTCAGTAAAAGTAGTGGCTTTTATACGATTTTTATGAACATGGCGTGGTTTAAATCGATCTACTCCCATTTCTGTGGCCACCCAGATATTACGAGAGTTATCTTGAAATATATCATTGACTGTATTATGGCACAGTCCTTCCTCTTTCGTATAATTTTGAATCGTTACGGCCCCCAACGAATCGCGGATAAGGTGTGACAAGCCAGCATCAGTGGCTACCCACAGTTCTCCCGAGGATGTGAGGAGCAAGTCCGTTACACGATGGCCCACTAACCCCTGCTGTTTTTTGTAGTGAAAAACGGGTAATTTATATTGAGTGGGTACATCCTGTACTTGTTGTCTAACGATTTGTGTGATACCCCATTGGGTACCTAACCAAATGTTTTCTTTATCATCTTGCAAAAGGGTTGTGACCGAAGGATGAGAGAGACCGTCCTGAGCGGTATAAGTATTAAATATCAAATTTCCTTTTAAAGTATCCCACCCTACTTTTAAACCTACTATATGGGTAGCTCCTTTATTCGTCGCCACCCAAATATTGCCTTCGTTGTCTAATAACAAGTCATTCACACTATTAGACGCTAACCCCTCTCGTTCTGTAAAATTGACGATGCCCCCCTTCTTATCATTTATTACACTAATCCCTTGGCTGGTACCTACCCATATACGCCCCTGTTTATCTTCTACCAATGCCCGCACCCGGGTATCGATTAAGCCATCTGCTGTTGTTAACACCTTAAAAGACACTCCATCAAAACGAGCCACTCCCCCTCCGATCGTGCCTATCCATAAATAACCTTTTTCATCCTGTAAGAGCGTAGATATTTGAGATTGCGGAATTCCTTCTTCTACCGTGTAGCTTTGAAAGTTATAATTCTGCGCCTGTATAGTCAGTGGGCATAATAAAAATAACATGAGTAACCCCTGCCACCTAAAAATGCAATCTTCATTCATAAATGAGAAACTTAACCCTTCCTTTTATTCCAAGCTTAAAATAATACATTGAACAGAAACATCTCTATACATATCAAATTAAAACGTTAATTAATCCATTAATTTAAACAAGTTAATTATTAACACTTTTCCAATCTGGCCAAAACAAATGGGTTACTCCCTCAAAGCTCTTTCAATAAAAAAGGATGTTTACAGGATTATCAATGCTACTCCGTGATGTTTTCTTCTTTCGCTATAGGACCTTTGTTATAAATTTGGGGACGATAATGATCGGAAGGAGAAGGAATAAATTCTCCCAGGCCTAATTCATTCCACTTCTGGTCAATCTTTTTTGTCGTTTCCTCATCCATCACAATGATATTCGGCCAATCCCTTTCAAATTCATCATACGTTCTCGTTTTTTGAGTGGCATCCACACCTATATGAGAAATGCTCTGCTTATCAGGAGCTTCCACAATATAACTGTCACGGCGAGGATCTATGTTATTTGTGAACCGCCAAATTACCTCATTCATATAATTAAGGTCAACAGTATGCTCCAAGAAAATAACTGCTTTTATATTTTTAAATTCTTCTTGATCAAATAATTTATGAGTAAGCTCTTTTACGTGATTTTTTCTATTCTTTTTAACCGAAATAAAAACGACGGAAATTCCTTCTTGCAACAATTTATCGTTCACCTTTTCTATTTCCGGGAACGCCTCTTTCAAAGCTGATTCATCAATTTGATCTAAGTCAGGCTTACCTTTGAGTTGTTCCTTTGTCCTCAACTCTTCAGGGTACTTACGAGTAGCATCGATACACATTTTACTTCCATATCCCATGGCATTACAGGAGTGATCCAACACATCCATAGGGCCTTGTCCAAAATATATATCGGTTTCGGGGTCCACATGATCTGAAATATACTGCGCCACCTCTTTATAATTATGAATGCTCACATCCCCATCGACAATAATCATCATCTTGTTAAACATCATTTGTCCCGCTCCCCACATCGCATTAGTGACTTTTTGCGCTTGGCCGGGATAATTTTTTTCGATCTGAGCGATTGTTAAATTATGAAATACCCCTTCAATGGGAAGTTCCATATCTTTTATCTCCGGTACCATCGTCATTTTCATAGGAGCTAAGAAAATGCGTTCCGTTGCTTTACCGATCCAACTATCCTCTTGAGGAGGAATGCCTACGGCAGTAGCCGGATAAATAGCATCCTTGCGATGGGTAATAGCAGTTATGTGAAACTTGGGGTAGTAATCAGCCAAGGAATAATACCCCGTATGATCTCCAAAGGGACCTTCCAGAATATAATCTTCATCAGGATCAATATAACCTTCAATAATGATTTCTGCATCGGCCGGCACACACATATCATTCGTAACACATTGCACCAGCTCTACCCGTTTTCGTCGTAAAAAGCCTGCTAACATATACTCATCAATGTTTTCAGGCATAGGGGCTGTAGAGGCATAAGTATACACCGGGTCACCACCCAAAGCAACAGCTATCGGCATCCTTTCTCCTCGTTTTTTATACTCATTAAAATGTTGAGCCGACACCTTGTGACGATGCCAATGCATTGCCGTTAACTGTGGTCCAAATACTTGCATTCGGTATAATCCAACATTACGAATACCATTATTTGGATCACGAGTATGAATAATAGGAACGGTAAGAAAACGCCCCCCATCTTCAGGCCAACATTGTTGAATAGGAAATTGAGTTATATCAGGCTCTTCCATCACAACTTCCTGGCA
>CAZIGO010000064.1:8807-11877 GCA_964538595.1 uncultured Chitinophagales bacterium
CCCCCCATCCCGACTTTACTTTCGGCATCCAAGAAGAAACCTCCCCTAACTTGGGAAGCATTTTCAGTTTTTGGATAATATTATCCTTGGGTTTCATCAATTGTTTCATCAACTCCTCTATATCCCGGGTTATCTCATCAAATTCCTCCACTCCCCCTAACGCTAAGCACATCCGTTTCTTCGTCCCCATCATATTGATCAATAATGGAAAATCCGTTCCCGTATTTTCAAATAACAGGGCCGGCCCCTGCTGTTTTACAACTCTATCATATACCTCAGTAATTTCAAGTTTGGGATCAACAAAAGGCTGGATATGAGCCAGTTCATTTTCCTCCTCCAATGTTCTGATAAAATCGCGTAAGTCTTTATAAGCCATAGTCTAGGATTTTTCAATAAAAGCCCCCACTTTATCAAAATTAATAAAACTACCTTAGAATAGGTAATGGCCCTAATTAATAGAAAAGCGAACGCTCATTATTTAGAAATTAAATCCTACAGTAGCTATGACCTGGTGGCGATTCAATTTATTCTTTGCACCTGCCGTAGTATTATCCGCCAAGGTATAAGGAGTGTGAAAGCTTTCGGTAATCTTACGGACATAAGCGATGTTCAAAGAATAGTTTTGCTCTCTTATCCCTATTCCGCCCGTAAACTGAAATTGAGTATAATCTGCCCCCACTTCCTCAGGGCTCTTTTGAAAAGGCGACTGTAGCCATCCGCCTCCTGCCCGAAATCGAAATTTCTCATATTTAAATTCTACCCCTAATCGTAAATTGTGGGCCGGGCCGTATTTACGAGAGATCGTATTATTAAGTTCATTGGCCAAAAACTCATAACTGCTTTTATTATTGGAAAAATCAAAAATAGCCGATTGATAATCGCGGTAAGTGTAGTCCAATGATACAAACCCGATATCATGAATATAGGCAATACTGACGGAGGCATGCCAAGGGGTAAAAAGATTGTACTCAAATTTTCCCCGGGATTTTGCCTTGAAACGAGTATTGGTTCCCAATAAAGAGGGGGGTGTCGTATCCAATTGAGACTCTATCTTAGTAGAATACCCTTCTTTAATAGAATAATAAGTAGGTGATTGAACACTAATCCCAACTCGCAGCCGTTCAGTTATGCGATATATTGCCCCTATCTTCAAGTTAAAGCCCTCTCCTTCTACTCCTAAACTATCCCGTACACTCATCCTCTCAAAATTTCCTATGCTATCATTATCATCACTCTCTATATAATGTGATTTTTCGGTATACCGAATAACCGGGAGAGCTAAATCGATTCCCAAATATAATTTTTCACGATAATTAGCCGCAAATCCTAAGTTCCATTCCGTAATCCCGCCGGAACGACGTATGTTTTTCTGTTGATGCACCCCTCCATAAGGCACTTGTCCCTTATATTGGGTGCTATCCTCTTTACGAGGGTTAATGAGAAAGGTTTTGTAAGCTAACCCAGCTCCGAAAGGGTAATTTTGATAAATATTCCCGGGGGATACACCGTCTTGTTGGTTAGCTTGCTGCACATAACGTTCTATAATTGAATTGTGTTTGTTAAATCCTCTGAAGAAGGTATGCCGACTAAAATCGGCCACTCGATTAAATCCTCCAGCAAAATTAAACGCTACCCAACCTGTATCTTGCTTTCCTTGCTGACTTTTATCAAAATTAGATAAGACGATACCTCCATTGCCTAAATAAAAATTATATAATTGAGCGGAAGCCTCTTGGTTTAAATAATTAGACTGCTGTTGAATCTTTTCTATCCCAGGAGTAAACATTACTTCTGATGAACGATATAGACCTAATCCGGCGGGGTTAATAGAAAGTGCACTAAAGTCTGCTCCCAATGCCCCAAAGGCATTAGAAACCCCCGCTGCACGAGCCGTCCCCCCAAAATGGGTACGTGAATATCGAAGCGCATCTCCCTCATCCTGCGCCTTTCCTTCTTCTACCCCTCCCAACAACAAAAGCACAAATAAATAAATGCAAACCACTCTCTTATTCATAAAACCTATTTATTACAAGTTATCATTAACGAGGATGGTTAGAAAAACTATTATCACTACTAGAAGAACTATTGTTTCGTGGATTGTTGCTCCCTGAATTACCAAATGAATTATTGTTATTCCTTATAGTACTGCGTTGACTATTTTTAAAATCCCCCCGGGAAGGTCGATCTATAGAATAATCGGTGGAGCGGTGCTCATAATGACTATCATTTCTTTCCCGACTATTATGAGAATTATTAGTACGAATGTTTGACGCATCTTTACCATGATCATATTGACGAGGATTCCGGTCATCATCACCTAACTCATCTAAGGGGATATTTCTCTGCTTTTTAGCATCTCCCGCTCTTTTCTGCTGTTCCCCACTAGAGGGAACCTTACGATTTCGTGGCATGTTAACCCTTATTCTTACCTCCTGCTTTTCTTCTTTTCCTGATTGATAAGATTTTCGAGGGTTTGCTTTTCTTTCCACTCCCTTATTTTTATTTTCAGAGGCTGTCGTATTATCACTGCCTGAACGAGGTTGTGACTTCATAGCTTTTTGGCGACTCCCGCTTGCACCAATCCGGCCATCTTCATGAGATACATTGTCCCCCAAACGACGATGAGGACCAAAGAACACATTAGAACGCGAACGGTCCAGAGGATCTTTTCGTTGATAACTTCTAAGAAAATGCGTAGTTAACCCGCCGGCCGGGTAATGATAATTAATAAAAGTACTATTCCTATAACGCCAAGGAGAGGGGGACCAATAGGCTGAATGATGTCCACCATAATAATAGGGGGAGTAATCATAATAGTCATACCAGTAAGGTGAATACCGATACACATTAGAATAATAACTTCTATAAAAAGGGAAGTAACAATAAAAGTTCCGGTACGTCGTGGGATAAACGTTTTTATAGACCACCTTTTTCGATGTAGTGTTTGTAACCTGTTTTTTAGTAGAGTCTTTTCTTCCCTCTCGTTTAGTTGTATCTTCATCTGATGAAACCGACTCCGATTTTTCCTCAGAAGGCATAAAGTATACCCCATCCTGACCACTAACGAGTG
>CAZIGO010000065.1:0-11820 GCA_964538595.1 uncultured Chitinophagales bacterium
AGATAAAAGGAGTTAAAACATACGAGCCCCAGGGTGCTTTTTATATCTTCCCTGATATTAGTTATTATATTGGAAAAAATACGGCGGAGGGGACGATTGAAAACAGCACCGATTTTTGTATGTACGTATTAAATAAAGGTCATGTCGGATTAGTACCGGGAAGTGCTTTTGGGAATGATCAATGTGTTCGTTTATCATATGCTTCCAGCAAAGATCAATTGAAGGAAGCGCTTTCTCGATTAGAAAAAGTATTAAGCTCGCTTACTTAAGTTATTCACTGCTCCATGAAATCTGCTAAATACAAAACAGCTATAGAACAGTTTAACAATAGTAATGTTTTAATTATCGGTGATGTAATGGTAGATACCTATCTTTGGGGAGAAGCAGAACGTATCTCTCCAGAAGCTCCCGTCCCCGTCGTTCGATCCGGTAAGGAAGAAAATCGGTTGGGAGGAGCAGCCAATGTAGCCTTAAATATCAAATCGCTTGGAGCCACCCCCTACCTCTGCTCTGTTATTGGCAGCGATACCGCCGGACAAAAATTCCAATCACTCTTAAAAGAAAATGACATATCAACGCAGGGGTTGGTTAAAAGTTCTAAACGCCTTACCACCCAAAAAACCCGCATATTCAGCAATAATCAACAAATGTTACGCTATGATGAAGAAACGACAGCTGAGCTGGATAATGAGTTATCGCAAAAATTATTTAAACGGATTAAAACATTACTTGAGGAAGTAGAGGTAGTCATATTTCAAGATTACGACAAGGGAGTGCTCCATCAAAACCTTATCTCACGAATTATTGAACTTTGTCAACAACAGGGGATCCCTACCGCCGTAGATCCTAAGAAGAAAAATTTCTTTTCCTTCAAACATTGTACCCTTTTTAAGCCCAACCTGCGAGAGTTAGAGGAAGGATTGAACCTGGAATTCCGTTCCATTAGTAAAGAACAACTTGACAAAGCCGGGCAACAGTTAATTCAACACCTTCCTCATCAAAATACTTTTGTTACCTTAGCTTCGAAAGGTGTTTGGGTGCGCAACGAACAAAGATCAACTATTATTCCCGCTCATGCTCAAAATGTAGCTGATGTTTCAGGGGCTGGCGATACCGTAATTAGTATTGCCAGTCTGGGTTTGATTACTGATCTAAACATATTTGATATTGCTGAAATCGCAAATATTGGAGCTGGTATTGTATGTCAAGAAGTGGGGGTAGTACCCGTAGATAAAGGAAGGTTATTGCAAAAAGTAAATGCTCAACTATCTTAGTGAGATTATAGTTCTATATGACTCTTAATCTTTAGCTTTGACTTTTTCCCAAAGTTTATTGAGCTTTTCTAAACTCGCATTATGGATATCGATATTATCTTGACGTGCCTCTTCCTCTAAAGCAGAAAAGCGTTTTACAAATTTTTTATTGGTTTGTTGTAGCGCTTTTATGGGATCAATTCCTTCATAACGCGCATAATTCACTAATGCAAACAGGATATCCCCAAACTCCTTTTCTTTCTTTCCCTGTTGCTGGGCTGATCGGTATTCTTGTAATTCTTCCTCTACCTTTTTCCATACCTGTTCCTTGTTTTCCCATTCAAATCCTACTTGCTCTACTTTCTTTTGTATGCGAAGGGCTTTTACAAGTGCAGGTAAGGAACGAGGGACTCCTGCTAATACAGAATTTCTCCCTTCTTGCTTTCCCTTGACGGCTTGCCAATTTTTTTCTACCTCTTCAGAAGAGGTGGCTTGTTCATTACCATAGACATGCGGATGTCGTTGTATTAACTTATCGCACTCTTCATTAATAATATCCGATATAGAAAATCTATTCTTTTCTTTGCCAATTTGTGCATAAAATACCAGATGTAAAGCCAGATCACCTAATTCCTTTTTGATAGCTTCCCATTCGTCATCAATAATAGCATCATTCAACTCATATACTTCTTCAATCGTCATATTTCTCAAGGAATCAACAGTTTGTTTACGATCCCACGGACATTTCTCCCGCAATTCCTCCATAATTCGTAACAGCCGTTTAAACGCCTTTACGTCCTCTTTCATAGCTAATCGGTACGTTAAAATAAAAAATTAGAAAGGGGAGTTAATACAAACTGACCACCATAGATTTTACCAGGTCAATCATATCAGCAGGGAAGATTCCTAACCAAAGCAACATCACAGTGACACCAGTTAAAACAATACCTCCCCCTAAAGATGGGGAAGTATGGAAAGATTTAGTTTCATAACCCTCCACCTTACCATAAAACATGGTTGCAATAATGCGAAGATAATAATATAACCCTATCACACTAGAAATAACAAGCATAAACAGTACCCACCAGAGCGTAGCATTCACGCCTGCTGCTATCACATAATATTTACCAATAAAACCAGCAGTAAGCGGGATACCAGCCAATGAGAAAAGTACAGCAGTAAACACAGCAGCAATTAAGGGGTTACGCCAAAACAAACCTCGATAATGATTGAGTTGTTCAGCTTCCCCTGCCTCATCAGATAAAGCGGTAACGATACCGAAAGCGCCCAGTGTGGTAACAATATATGCTAAAATATAGTATGATGCTGCTTCTGCCCCTATTTTTCCTCCTGCTAAAAAAGCCACTAATAAATAACCAAAATGAGCAATAGAGGAGTATGCTAAAATACGCTTAACATTATCCTGAAGTAGAGCCAGTAAATTACCAAAAAACATAGAAAGTATAGCGATAATACTGATGGCAGTGAGAATAGTAGGATGTTGATAACCATTTACTTCAATAAAAAAGCGTAACCATACAGCAAATATGCCTCCTTTAGAAGCGGTAGCTATAAAAGCAGTTACTGGAGCAGAGGCTCCTTCATAAACATCAGGAGTCCAAAAATGAAAGGGTACGACAGCAAGCTTAAACCCTACCCCAACTATCATTAATGAAAAGCCGGTCATGGTCAACGCTCCAACCCCCCCCATTTCTCCCAGTTTATTAGAAATATCTACAAAGTTCATACTCCCCACATCCACATATACCAATGCCATGCCAAACAATAAAAAAGCGGAAGAAACAGCTGCCAATATTAAATACTTTACGGCTCCCTCGATGGCACGTACCTGGTAACGTAAATAGCCAATCAGTACATATAAACTTATACTCAATAGTTCTAACCCTAAAAAGAGCGAAGCAAAATTGGTACTTATAGCTAATGTTGTGGCTCCCACACTAGCTAATAATAGCATGAGATAAAACTCTTCATACTGTTCCTTCTGTTGCTGAAAAAATGTATAAGACATTAGAACTACCGCCAGTCCTGAAACCAATATAATACCACTATAAAACAAACTAAAGCGATCCACGACGAAGAGGGGTGTCACACTGTTGGGGGTAGTAGTATATACATAAAACAATGAAGCTATCGAGGCAATAAAAGTGAGGGTAGTTAACCAATGGGTTAGTCGATGATTACGATATAGGGCAATGATGAGTATAAGAAAAACCGCCATACCCGATAAAATGATTTGTGGCAGTAGACTAAATATATTCAGAGCTTCCATACCCATTAATCCTTTTTATAATTATTTAATGTTAATTTGCTGGGATAATCCTCTTTCGGCAGCTTCCAATAGAAAGCTTTTTCCTTTTCCGGCATCTGATCTTTATCCTTTGTAAAATTCTCAATACGATCCAAAGCAGGTTTAACAGTGTCCAAGACAGGTTGAGGATACACTCCGAGCCAGATAATTACTATAATCATAGGGACCATAATACCCATTTCTCGTTTTCCATAATCCAAGATATTCCATTTTTTACGGGGTTCACCATGGAAAACCCGTTGAATAATGCGTAAAGAGTAAATAGCAGAAGCGATAAGACCAGTAGAAGCAATAATCGTTAATACCATATTCACTTTAAAAGCTCCTAAGAGGACCAAAAACTCAGCGATAAAATTACCTAATCCCGGTAATCCTAAGGAGGCCATAGCAAATATCATCCCCACCACGCCCATTTTAGGAATTTGGGGCCACATGCCTCCCATCTGATTAATATCGCGAGTATGAATACGTTCTTGCAATGTACCTACTAAAATAAAGAGCGCACCTGTACTGATACCGTGTGTAATCATTTGCATTACAACCCCTTGATAGCCCAATGGATTAAAAGCGAAAGCTCCTAACATCACAAATCCCATGTGGCTGACACTGGTATAAGCCACCAATCGTTTCAGGTCGGTTTGAGCAAAAGCTAATTTAGCACCATACAATATACTAATTACCCCTAACAACATAGCTGTCGGGGCAAACGCTTGTGAAGCCTCGGGAAAAAATGGTATTACAAAGCGTATAATTCCATAAGCCCCGGTTTTAAGTAATAAACCTGCTAATATGACACTACCGGCAGTGGGAGCCTGGGTATGGGCATCAGGTAACCAGTTATGTACGGGCACCACAGGGAGTTTTACGACAAAAGCGATCAGAAATCCCAGCATGAGACTATAAGCTATCTTGGGATCCATTGTGGTACCTATCAATGAAACATAATCGAACGTGTATTCGCCGGTATTTTGTCCGTGAATAAAATATAGCCCTAGAATAGCCAATAACATTAAGAGCCCACTCGCTTGTGTAAATATAAAGAACTTAAAAGCAGCATATATACGCCGTTCATGCCCCCATATACCTATAAGAAAATACATAGGGACCAACATCACTTCCCAGAAAAAATAAAAGAGAAAAAGATCTAATGCTAAGAAAACGCCGACGATACCGGCTAATATCCACATAAGGTTAAAATGAAAAAAGCCGACCCGTTTATCAATCTCTTTCCATGAGACCAATACAGATAGCATGCCTAAGAAAAGCGTTAATACAATAAGTATTAAGCTCAATCCATCCATGCCCAGGTGAAAACGAATACCAAATTGAGGAATCCATGCCCAATCAAGCACTTTTAACCACTTAGATCCTTTGGCCACTGTCACCGAACCACTATAACTCATCCATTGAGCCACGATAAGAACAAAATCGACAGCCAATGCTAATAAGCTAGTCCAACGACATAGCTCACTACTCCATTTATTAGCTATCCAAGCTAATAAACCGCCGACAAGTAATATTCCAATTAACCAGACTAAAATCATAAGATTACCATTATCGTTAAGGTCAATATAGCGCCCAGCAGAATACTCATTGCATACCAGCGCAAGCGGCCAGTTTGCAATAAGCTTAATAAGTGATGGAAAAACCGGGTTAATTCAGCTAAAATAGTGTATATAAAATCAATAAAGTCCCGTTTATTGATCCGTGAAATTGTGACAAACGGGCGAATAAATAATTTATCATAAATCCAATCAAATCCCCAGCCGGCTATCCAAAATCGCTGTAAGGCCCCGAGTAAAGGAGACCCCACTAAGTTTTCGACCAATTTGGGACTTTTAACATAAAATAAATAAGAGAGATATATGCCACCCAAGGTGAGCAAAGCAGCCAAACTTTGCAATCCCAGTTCAGTACTCACACCAGCATGACCTACATGAGTAGCGGGTAATACCCCTTCCATAAAGTTAGAAAAAAGCGGAACATGTCCTAACGTATGAGGCAACTCCACAAAACCGGCCACGATAGAAAAGAAAGCCAGTACAACTAGGGGTAATTTTACGACGGTGGAAGGAAGGTGTTCCGGCTGTTTTTTAGCTTCACCAAAGAAGGTAACAAATACCATTCGACCGGTATAGACCGCCGTTATAAAAGCGCCTAATATACCGGCTCCCCACAACCAACCACTTCCTCCTTCAGCCGCCCAGGCATACCATAATATAGCATCTTTACTATAGAAGCCTGCTGTAACCAGAGGCAAAGCGGCCAAAGATGCGGAGGCAATAAGGTAAGTCCAGAAGGTGGTCGGCATCAATTTACGCAATCCACCCATCTTAAACATATCGTGTTCATGATGCATAGCATGGATAATCACACCAGCTCCCAGGAATAAGAGTGCCTTAAAAAAGGCATGTGTCATAAAGTGAAAAATGGCGGCCGACCAAGCTCCTACTCCCAATGCCAAAAACATATATCCAATTTGACTTATTGTAGAATAGGCTAACACACGCTTTATATCTTTTTGGGTAAGAGCACTAAACCCGGCAATTAAAAGCGTCAATGCGCCGATAATAGCGATCACACACATAACGACAGGAGCCAACTCATAAAGCACATGGGTGCGACCAATCAAGTAAACCCCGGCTGTGACCATTGTTGCAGCGTGAATCAAGGCACTAACAGGTGAGGGACCTGCCATGGCATCAGGTAACCAGGTTTGCAGGGGCAATTGGGCTGATTTACCGACAGCTCCACCTACCATTAAAAGTCCAATAGCCACAATCATGGGACTTCCTTCACTCCATGTTTCAGGGGCCATTGTTAAAATCTCTTGTATATTCAATGTTCCTAAGGTGACAAATAAGAGGAATAGGCCAATAGCCATTGCTGTATCACCGATCCGTGTAACAACAAAAGCTTTACGGGCCGCATATCCATTATCCGGATTTTTATACCAAAAGCCTATGAGTAAGTAACTACACAACCCAACTCCTTCCCAGCCGAAGTAAAGAAGCAATAAATTGTTAGCTAAGACTAATGTCAACATGGACCCTACAAAAAGATTCATATAAGCAAAAAAGCGCCCATAGCCCTCATCCTCTTTCATAAAGCCAGACGAATAAAGATGAATAAGAAAACCGACAAAAGTAATGACGAATGTAAATATGACAGAAAGAGCATCTAACCGAAAGGCTACATCGGTTTCAAAGCCCGTCACTTTCATCCAGGTCCATAATTTTTGAGTAAATGCTCCATTTTCGGGAGGAGCGATCATAAAGGTAACACCTAACAGCAGGGTAAGTAATGCTGAAAGGCCAATCGATCCTACTCCCAGGGAAGCTATAGCCTTTTTACTTAGGCGATCTCCCCATACGATAAGCAAGAGGGAGCTAAGAAAAGGTAAAGCAGGTATCAGCCATAATAAATCAAACATCTATATACAATTTTACCGTCAATATTAGAATTTTAGCCTTGCATACGGTCAGCCATATCCGTGTCAAGGGTTCTAAAATGATAGAATAAACGAATTATCAATGCTAAGCCTACGGAAACTTCTGCCGCTGCCATAGCTAAAATAAAGGCAAACATAACTTGGCCATCCGGTTCCGCCCATTTAGCTCCTCCCACAATAAAAGCCAAACCTGCCGCATTAAACATAATCTCCACTGACATCAACATAAATATAATATTACGTCGCACCAACACTCCGATCAACCCCAAAATAAATAGTATTCCCGATAGTAACAAGCCAGCTTCTATAATAGATAAAGGTATCATTGCTCGTTTTCCTCTTCTTTTAAGTAACGATGAACAGCTTCTTTTTTTCGTCTCCCTAAATGGTAAGCCCCTACAATACCTGCCATAAGGAGGAGAGCAGAAAGCTCTACCCCCATTATATAAGTGTAATACATTGCCTCTCCCACTGCTTCCGGTCCGACTGATTTACGATGAAATTCCTGATACTCTCCGCCTTGAATAACATAAATCAACTCAATCAATAAAATTAAAGCAAAAATACCGGGTCCAATCCACATCGTAGGGGTCATCAATTGTCGTTCTCGCTTGGCTCCTTCTTTACCCAGATTCAGCATCATGATCACAAAAATAAAGAGTACCATAATGGCTCCCGCGTAAATAACTACCTCCAACGCAGCCATAAAAGGGGCGCCCAATACAAAAAATATAAATGCGACGGAAAGCAATGACACAATTAAATACAAAAGGGCATGTACACCGTTAGCCCGGGTAATTACCATAAAAGTGGTTAGTATAGCTACCAATCCTGCTATGTAAAAAGCTAATTCCATGTCAATTCATCTCTGAAATGAGGTCGAAATTATTACATTTCTTTGAACAATACCAAATTTTTGCAAATAAAATTTAAAAGTTTCTGGTTAATGAGTAACTCAATGTTTTACTAAGGCATTAAGTCTTTAATATCCACCGGCTCATCCTCTTTTTCAGCTTCTCCTTTATCTTTACCTCCTATAGCCATACCAGCTACTTTGTAATAATTATAGCCATGGTATTTTCCTTGTCCATCAATCGTTAAATCTTCTTTTTCATAAACCATAAATTGTCGGTCATACTCACTCATTTCGGCATCAGGTATCAACTGAATAGCTCTTGTCGGACAGGCTTCCTCACAAAGTCCACAATAAATACAACGAGAAAAGTTAATACGGAAACGACTGGGATAACGACGCCCTGTTTCATCTTCATCGGCTTGCAAGGCAATACAATCGACGGGACAAGCTGCTGAGCACAAATAACAACCGACACAACGTTCTCCTCCATCAAGATCACGGGTCAATACAATACGACCACGATAACGGGGCGCTAAATAAGCTTTACGCTCCGGATATTGAATAGTAGCTTTTTTCTTAAACAACTTTGAAAAAGCGATCCAAATACTTCGTAAAATACTGACCATATCACTGTATTTTATCTATTACAAAACTACATTGCTAACACCACAGCTGCCGTTCCCAATACGTTTATTAAGGATAGGGGCAATAATATTTTCCAGCCATAACCCAATAATTGATCATACCGGGGACGGGGCAGCGAAGCTCGTAAGAGCATAATAAAAATAATAAACACAAATGTTTTAATAAGAAACCAAGCCAACGGTGGCAAGAAAGAAGGACCTAACCAACCCCCACAGAAGAAAGTAACGATAAGCATAGAAATAAGCGTAACTCCAATATATTCGCCTACGAAAAACACCCCAAATTTCATAGCAGAGTATTCACTATGAAAACCTGCTGATAATTCGCTTTCTGCTTCTGGAAGATCAAACGGTAAACGATGTGTTTCTGCAATGCCGGCAAACATAAATATTATAAACCCTAAAAATTGCGGACCAATATTCCACATCCCTTTCTGCGCCAAAACGATCTCTTTAAGATTAAGTGAGCCGGCCATCATCACCACCCCCATTAAAGAGATACCCATAAACACTTCATAAGTAATCATTTGGGAGGCTGCTCGCATACCACCCAAAAGCGAATATTTGTTATTAGAGGCCCAACCTCCTAACACCAAACTATAGGCTCCCAGTGAAGACATAGCCAAAAAGAACAAAACGCCCACATTCAAATCAGCAATAACAATCGTTTCCGTAAAGGGGATAATGAGAAAATTCATCAATACGGTTATCATTACAATAGCAGGAGCGATCACAAAAACAAAGCGATCGGCAAAGGGGGGCGTCCAATCTTCTTTAAAAATAAGCTTTATCACGTCTGCCAACGGCTGTAATATACCGATAGGACCTACCCGGTTCGGACCTAACCGTTCCTGCCAAAATCCTAATAACCGGCGTTCTATAAAAATAAGACCCGGGGCAATCGTCATCACGATTCCGAATATAATATAAATATTGATTAGCGCTTGGGGCATAATTTATAAATTAATTTAACTATTTTACTTTTTGTATTTCAATCCATTCGGGTAATCCTGCAAAGTAAGGAATACTTTTAATTCCTAATGGTAAAGCAGCCATTCCTTTTTGCATTAATTTACTGTAAATTACTGGCACTTGTATTTGTTGATCAGCAATGGTCAATTGAACCTTTTCATCAGCTTCCGCTCCAATACGATCTTTGTCCTGATCACTCATAACAATATAAGGTTTAGGGGCTCGTTCCTGCAGTGCTTCCGTGTACATGCTGGTAGCTTCAGAACCGAATATTTCATGAGCTGGTACCACCCACCATTGACCTTGCTTAGATTTAAACCCTTTCGGTACTTCTTTAAAGTAAGAAACCGAGTTCTTTTTTTGAGGTTCAATTAATCGCACACCGGGATCTCCGCCGTGCAATCCTCCCCCAACATCTATTTGATACTTGTTAATGGCCTGTTGTGAGTTCCAACCGGGCGACCAGAAAAACGGTATATTGGAAGAGGGGGGTTCTCCTCGATATCCTTCCATGGAAAAAGACATGGGAGAGTCAGGATCCTCTGCCGGTTTAGGCTCATGTACACTTTTTCCGGCATGCTCAGCTGTTCGTCCACTATATCGATGTGGTGCGCGAGGGATACGCTGGCCGGCAATGCGATAATCAGCGGAGGGAGCCACTTCTTGTACTCCTTTAAATACAGGCATTTCCTTAATCATAGCATGGGTAAAATCATCTAAAGCTCTCAATTGTTCAGCTTCCTCATGATCGACTTCGTCTAAAATATCCCGTAACCACCTCCAACTTTCCTGAATATTTTCTTGCGGCTGAAATACCTGGTAATAACGCTGTGCTCTCCCTTCATTATTGACTAAAGTACCGTCAGATTCCACATAAGAACCAATAGGGACTACAGCATCCGCTTGTTTTACCGTTTCATTCTCCAAATAATCTAATACAATTACCTGGTCGATATGTTCAAAAAATCGATCCACTTTCTCTTGAACCGCTCTTTTATATAGGTCATTTTTCAGTATGATGGCGGTATCAGCTTTACCGTTCTCTACTGCGTCAAATGCATCGTCTAAACTTTTTCCTCCCATCATAGCTGTGCCCATACTATTGGCTTCGGGAACCACATAACTCAAATTAGCTTGTTTCTCTCCTTGACAAAGCGACCAAGCCACATTGGCAGCAGCTTCAATAATTGCCTTGTTCTTTAAACTGGGTCCTGCAACGATTAAAGGATTTTCCGCTTCTTGGAGTGCCTCAGCTATAGCTTTCGCTTGTTGTTGAGTAGATTTAGCTAATCCTTTTACTACCGGTGCACTATCATCGATTTCATTAGCTATAGCAAAACCTAACCGGGCTATTTCTTTAGGCACTGCCCGATAGGTATCTTCTGCCACCTCATCTAATTTTGTATAATCCGGCGTAGCGATATACATCGGATATTTTGCCCCTTTTCCTGCCCTTGAAACTGCAGCGTCATGCCAATCGGGGATTTGCATATCTGCCGCTATATCTTTCTCTTTATTTTTAACTGCCTGACGCAACGACAATGCTAAGCGGGGGGCAGTATTGGTCAGATCTTCCCCCAGTACCAGGATAGCGTCACAATCTTCCGTTTCACGCATAGCTGGAGAGCGAGCTGGCCCTTCTTGTAAGTTGTTAACAATACTATTCATCATTTCGTGGGTTTGCCCCTCTACTCCCTGGTAGAAATTGTCTTTCCCCACTAATTTGCGAAGAGTAAAATTCGTTTCCAATGAGCCCCGCGGTGTTCCAATACCGATCATATTAACATCCTTAACCTGCTCGCCAATATATTTTAATATTTTATTCGGCGCTACTTTATCATATTTTCCTCGCTTTCCCTTGGTAAGCCAGGGTTGCTCTATCCGATCATCACTATTCACATACTCATAACCATAACGTCCTCGATCGCAGATAAAGTAACCATTTACTTTTCCATTAAACCGGCTCTGTATACGGCGTAATTCGCCATAACGCTCCCCCGGTATTATATTACATCCCATACCACATTGCTGACAAATAGAAGGAGCCGAAGTAAAATCCCATTTTCGAGTATAATGTTGTTTTAATGTTTTATCGGTAAAAACACCCGTAGGACAAACTTCAACTAAATTGCCACTAAACTCATTACGCAAGGTTCCTTCTTTATGACGTCCAAAATATACTCTGTTTTTGGAGGCCATGGCATCAAAATCATTTCCCCCGGCATAATCACGATAAAAACGAACGCAACGATAGCACTGAATACACCGATTCATTTCATGATTGATGCAAGGTCCTAAATATTGATTACGGAACG
>CAZIGO010000066.1:0-2436 GCA_964538595.1 uncultured Chitinophagales bacterium
CCGATAGTGTAGTTACCTATCGTTGGGATACGCTTGACTTTAGTACGGCGCATAACCTTTATATAGATGAGCAGGGGAGAGCCTATGTGATGGGAACAAATAATGATTCTCTGAACAGTGCTCGTGTGCTTATATTGGATTTGTCGAACCCCACCCAACCTGCTCTCATTGGTAGTTATGGCCCTTATGTTCATGATACCTACGTCCGTAATGATACCTTTTGGGCTTGTGAAATATATAATGGTCGGTTTTCTGTGGTAGACGTGGCCAATCCGGCCTCGCCGCAAGTAAAAGGTTCTCATAGTACTCCCGACAATTTTACCCATAACTGTTGGTTATCTGATGACGGAAATTACTTATTTACTACAGATGAAGTAGATGGAGCCCCTATTGCTGCTTATGATGTCTCTAATATCAATGATATACATGAAGTTGATCGTTATCGTTCAAAAGGAAGTAAAAATGCAGCTCCTCATAATGCTTTCTATCGAAACGGTTTTTTAATCAATTCTTATTACAAAGATGGGGTACGGCTGGTAGATGCGCACCGCCCCAGTAATATGGTGGAAATAGGATATTATGATACTTCTCCCTTGGCAGGTGGTGGGTTTGAAGGATGTTGGGGCGTCTATCCCTTTTTCGACTCCTCTAAAACAATATTGGCGTCTGATCGTCAAGAAGGGTTGTTCGTCCTGTCACCGAACTTCGAGCGAGCCTGTTACCTTGAAGGTACCGTGCGGGATTCATCGGATAGTACGCTATTAGCTAATGTAAGAGTACAAATTTTAGACTCAGGTCGGGTCCAAACGACCGCTATTAATGGTCAGTATAAAACCGGTATGCCCGATTCCGGTACCTATACTGTTCAGTTTAAACGGTTTGGATACGAGACGAAGACCGTGGAAGTAACGATTGATAATGGTACTGTCACTACTTTGCCCGTTAAGTTGGTCCCGCAAATACAGTTGAGTATCAATGTGGTGGATAAGAAGGAGTTGTCAGGGATCGACAATGCTTTTATCGGTTTAGGCAAAAAAGGTACAGACAGTCTGTTACTTCAGAAAAAAGTAAATAGTAGCGGTAACATTGAGTTTTTATCGGATCCCGGGAACTTTACTATATATGCCGGGAAGTGGGGGTATGTTACGGACAGCTTGCATGTATCTATTCAAAAAAATAATAATAGTTTTTCGGTCTTCTTACCTCAAGGGTATTACGATGACTTTATATTTAACTTTAATTGGTTGTTCCGCTATGCTGATACAGAAGGCGGATGGGAACGGGTTGAACCAATCGGGAAATATACTTCCGGCACTTATATTACACCAGATACCGATGTTCAGAATGATTTAGGGAATATGGCCTATGTGACTGATAATAGTGGTCAAAATTATTGGGAAGGTACGACAGGTGGTGATTCAACCTATCTTCTTTCACCGGTTTTCGATCTTTATCATTACACCGAAGCTCAAATCACTTACAGCTTTTGGTATCAAAGTGGTTATAACGTTGATGACACACTTCCTATAGTGGTGAGTAACGGAAAAAAGGAGGTCGTAGTTAATAGAATTTATCCTACTGATACAGCCGGTCATTGGCAACACGATACTCTTACATTAACCGGTAAAATTAATTTTACCGACTCCATGCGGTTTATGTTCCGGGTCAAAGATCAAGGAGGATATAGTTTTTTGGAAGCAGGTTTAGATGTATTTCGCATCGTTGGTCGTGATACAGGCACAACAGGACGGCAGCATACCTTTAAGATCAAAAAGTCCGGCTGGTCAGTATATCCTAACCCCGCTACTCATTATTTGACAGTGAATATAAAAGAACCTTCCAGTAATCCCGGGACGTTAACCCTTTACAATACGAAGGGGAAAATAGTGAAGCAACAACACTTTGAGAAAAATACAAGTTCGTTGCGATGGTCCGTCAAACAACCTCCCGGTCTCTATCTGCTCCGCTGGGAGTCAACAAGAGGAGAGGTAAGGACTAAGAAAGTGATTATAACCGAATAATAAGTGTCTACTGGGCTTCAAATATTAATGATCGTTGGGGCACTGAACCATATTTATCTTAGGTTAATTTAGTTTATATGATCGGCACAGGTAAAAAAGAATAGGGATCACAGGTTACGGAATAGGGATCAGTTGCCCTCATAGGATTTAATAAAGTCCGTCGATCGTATTCGACACCGTTTCCATTGACCGGCATCGTTATACCAACTGAACAGTGGATGGTGTTCTAACTTGTGTACAAGATTACGGGTAACTTTTGTATAATCGGCATTGGGAGATGAGCGTTTTAAGAAGATGTCAATGTCGAAGAGGCGGCCCCGATCGTCGACGAAATCAGCACAAATAAAGGCCGTCAGGCTGTCAAACTGATGAAAGTTTTTGCGGTGTACCTTCTTTAACTTCAGACTTAATGAGG
>CAZIGO010000066.1:2491-10352 GCA_964538595.1 uncultured Chitinophagales bacterium
TACCTCCTTTATATTGTACCGGATAATAGCCTTTATTTTGGGCTTGTATTTGTTCGATCAACTCCTTGGCTTTATCGGCTAATGCTTGGGTTTCGTTATCGACTTGTTTTTGCTGTTTATCATCGTCTGGATGCTTTTCATCATGGGATTGGCTCCAACCGAATGTTAGTTGAAGACATAATATTAAATTGAGTAACACGATTTGACGTAAACAAATTATCATATAAGAAGTGTTTGGGATGAAACAATAAGATAGTAACTTACAAAATTTCTGAATTATTTTTATAATAAAGCCGATCGAAATAATTTTCATTCTTTACAAAATCAATTTACATGCAGACGAAATTACAACAAGGCGCGCTCCTATTAATTTTTCTTTTTGGCAATATATCAATATTAACAGCTCAGGACACTACTACATGGACCAACCAACCGGAGTATTCTGACTTAGAATTTACAGTACCGTTCATGGTAGTGCGAGAAACAGAAGGTCATTTTGAGTCATTTAATGTAGTAGCTAAGACAGTAGGGGATAATTGGGACAATGCCCAAATAGAAGTGACGGTGCCTGTCAAGCATATCAATACCGGTGATGAGGAACGGGATAATCATCTACAGAAAAAGGATTTTTTTAATGCGAAAAAACACCCCAAGATCAAGTTCAAAAGTACCGCTTTTAATAAGCATAAAGAGGACCAATATCGACTTAAAGGAAAGCTGACTATGCGCGGTAATACTCATACGATAACGCTAGATGTAGAACACAAAGGAACTATCACTAATAAAGAAGGAGATACATTAGCCGGTTTTAAAATTAATGGAGCCGTTGATCGTCATAATTATAACATTTACTGGAATGAAAAAATGGAGTCCGGTGAACCGGTCGTAGCTGCTACGGTGGAATTTAGCGGGAATATAGTATTGAAAAAGCTGAATTAACTGTTGCTTTTATTAAATCTTGCCTTGAAGTCGAAGAGCATTTGCAGTATAGTTACCGTTCATGTGACAGTTGGCGGATCCGCGTGGTTGTGATGGCTGATTTGATCTTATGAGCCGGATCAAAAAGTATGAATTTGTAGGTTCCCTTGCATAAGGGCGTTTTTATTACAGTAAATCCTTGATTAAAAGCCAATTCTCGATATATGACACTTTGGCCGTAGCTATTAATAATAGCAAAATGTAGTTGTTCCATTTTTTGACGAGCTTCCCCTTTAATGCTAAATGAGATTGTATCAGGAACGGAGATAGGTGTAAAAGCGGGGGTCAAAGTGGGAGAATGCTGTGAAGCGTTGGGAAGTTGTATCTTCAAGGCCTGATGTTCAATTGTATTATAGTCTTCTAGGTTAGCTTGTCTTTTACTGGTATCGCAAGGATAGGGCTGTGCACAGGAAACGATAGGAACAATAAAAAATGTTGTCAACAGACCTATCTGTAAAGTTTGCATGATGGACAAGTACGCTTTCTTATTAACGTTAATTATTTTGAATAGTGTTAAAGGGAACATATTTTATACTGTATGGATAACTATGAGAGAATGAAGGAGAAACTTCTTCGTCCAATAAATTTAAAAAAGTAAGTATAGAAATAAAAAGAAATATGTAAGTATCTAATTTAGAATCGGAATAAAGATATTTCAGAAGGCCACCGTGTACAAATTGAACTAATTCAATTATGTAGCTATAAAGTGGTGAGTTAAGGCTGTGGGAAGGTTTGTAAAGAGGGCACAATATAGAGATATCAATTATATTTGTTATCTTTGAAAGTAATGATTAACAAGTTTTATATCGTTTTTGGTTTCCTACTGCTTCTTATTGGAGGAATGGCCGGTTTTAAGGAGCAGGAAAGTACGACCGGGGCCCCGCCCGCTCGAACCGATGCACCTGGCGAAAAAAATTGTACGACCAGCGGTTGCCATGATGACTTTGCACCCAATCCGGGACCGGGGACCCCTTTTATTCATTGGTCCAATGATGATACCACTTACCGTCCCGGCCGAACTTATCGCTTCAAAGTCGGGATTCAACAAGACAGTATTCAACGCTTTGGCTTTGAAGTTACACTGTTGCAACAAACAACAGATACTACAGTAGGCCAGTTTGTATTATATGATACACTTCGCACCCAGGTTATGGAAGGTCCCGATTCTTTTGCTAAGCGTCAGTATGTGACCTATACTTTTAATGGCACTGATCCCGTTGATACGGGGAAAGGACAATGGACTTTAGAATGGGAAGCACCCTCCCGGAGCAAGGGACCGGTCACGATTTATTTGGCTGCAATGGCCGCTAATAATGATGGAACTGAAGATAATGATGAAGCTTATTTTAAGCGCATTACGCTTCAGCCTGATGTTTCTGCTGCACGTTCCACTATTACGAATGCTAAAGCGCTCAATGTCTACCCGCAGCCGGCTCATGATCGCTTACATTGGCAGTATGATATCCCGCCAGGACCGGGAAGAGTACGGGTTATTCATGTTTCTGGTCAGGTAATGTATCAACGACAGTTGAAGTCTTTTACCAATTCACGCTCCATAGATGTTTCCGGGTGGGAAAAAGGGATTTATGTTTTTGAACTTAAGCAAGCGTCACGAATTATTCATCGTAAAATAATGGTGTATTAATGAAGTTTGGATGGGTCAAAACACCTGTACTAGCTGGGGTGTTAAGTTTTATTATTGTGATGGGGATGGCCTTTAATCGGCAACAAGGGCACCGTAAAAGTGCAGGAGCTCCTGTAGGCCGAACAGGGGCCCCCGGTGAATATACTTGCAACAAGGCGGGATGTCATGATGATCATACCTTGAATAGTGGACCGGGGAATTTGTCTGTCCAGGCTCAATCTGATTCGGTATTCTATCCCGGCCGTACTCATCAATTGACAGTAGAGGTAACTCAACCGAAGACGCAAAAGTTCGGCTTTCAGGCGGTAATCTTACGTTCCGCTGATACGGTGAATGTAGGCTCTTTAAAATTGAACGATGGCTTGCGCACCCAATTGATAAGTCCGGATGATACCACTTCACCGTATTATGGACGTACCTATATTACACATACGTTAGAGGGTAACTCAGCGGTGTCCCCCGATACCAATCGATGGCACTTTAAGTGGCGAGCTCCTGATTCAAATACGGATACGGTGACGATATTCGTTGCTGCCGTTGCAGCTAATGGCAATGAAGTAGAAACCCGTGATTCTGTCTATACCACTTCTCTTACCCTTTCCAGCGATACGATGCCCACCGGTTATCCTGATAATGAAAACCAAACATCTGAAGTGGTAATTACACCTCATCCCCTTTCAGGTCAAAGTGCTATGCTATTGCCTCATACCTTATCTGAAGGACAACTTCAAATATTTTCACCAACGGGACAATTGGTGTATGAACGGCAGTTCTCCCACAAGCGCCGATTGATATTACGAGAAAATTGGGTGCCGAAGGAGGGGGTGTACTTATTTCGTATACGATCAGCAGCTACCAAAGCATTTACCGGTAAAGTCGTAGTACGATGAAACGACGGTCCTTTCAAACAATTCATTATTTATTGGTTTTACTTATAGGGATTGGGGCAACCGTATTGGAGAGCCAGGGGCAGTGGAAAAAAATGCCCACGGAAACTAATAATACATTATGGAGTTTGGACTTTACAGACACAAGTAGGGGCTGGGCCATTGGCAGTTATGGTAAAATCCTTACTACTCAGCAAGGGGGCGCTCATGGCGCTATAGCAGTTCGGGGGATCAATGGCAGCTGTTCGATATCCAAGCATTAAATCATTCGATAGCGTATATTGCCAGTGAATACTGTCGGGTTTATTACACGAAAGATACCGGCCAAACATGGATGAAATCAATCACTTGCGGCACAGGATGGTTAACGGCTATTCATATGTGGAATAAGGATACCGGTTTTGTGGTGGGGGCGGGAGGACGTGTGCAATGGACAACAGATGGACAAAATTGGTCTGATATTAGCACGCCTACCCAGGATCACTTATATGATCTTACATTTGTTGGTCGGGATACGGGATATATCGTGGGGGAAGGGGGATTGATATTACGTTCCGTCGATAGTGGCCGGACCTGGAATACTCATTCTGATACAGCGATGGCAACGTTGCGGGCAATAACTGTTATCCAGGATACGCTTTATGCGGTGGGAGAAAAGGGGTTGATCTTAAGATCCCCTGATCGCGGAAATGAATGGAATAAAATGGTTACCCCGGTTAAACAAGATCTTCTTGATGTTACTTTCCGTCAGGGAACCGGCTATGCCGTGGGGGGACAGGGAACAATACTGCGATGGGCTGCTACCGATACAGCCGGTTGGCAATTGCAACAAACACCGACGCAGCAGCTATTGTCCTCCGTAGATTTTTTAACTCCCCGGATCGGTTATGTGAGTGGAGCGCAAGGAGTAGTCTTGAAAACTACCAATGGGGGGATCACTTCTCGTTCACTTTCTCCTGTAACCTCTTATAATATTAATATACGTCCTCAACCTGTACATCATACCGCCACGGTCACTCTTTATGTCCCCCATGAATCACGTCCAATAGAGCAGTACTCATTGGTTATCTATGATGTCCAAGGACAGCGGATCACTACCATTGACAGGGGAAACAGGAACGCTGATCGTTATGTATTTCACTTTTCTACGAGCGATTTAACAGCAGGGCTATATTTTTATGAAGTTAAATACGAGCAACAATCTGTTGCCCAAGGGAAGTTGGTGGTTCAGTGAAGCGGATTAATAGATTAAGCGTTCGATTGCGCCATAACTGGGGATACTTCCAGTTGTATCGGTTTGGCCTGTTTTTGGGTTTCTTTGGGAGGGAGAATATCACAGCTGGGCCAAATGCCGGTTCGTAGTGTAGAAGCGTAAGCGGCTGGCAGTTCCACTTGTTCCATGTTCCGGGCAGCTGCCTCATAATCATAGGAGAGAGGATGGAAAGTATATGTAAAGCGCCTTGAAGAACAACTCTCAAGTGTAACATACCACACTTGGGGTTGCCCGTCATTAGCCGGCATACCGATTACACCGGCGTTGATCCAGTACTGCTTATTGTTGTGCTGATGAAAGGGAAGGCCGCAGTGACCGGCCAATATAAGATCGGCTCCTGTCTTCTCAAATAGCGATTGCTTTTTCTGCCATGACGTTGAAGGAAAAATAAAATCGGACACCTCGGGATATCCGCCGTGTAATACCCACCCTTTTTTCCCTTTTAGCTCAAACTTTATAAATCGGGGAAGGGTATGGAGCCATTTCTTTGATAAAGCAGATACTTTATTTTTGGCGTAAGTATACCACTGTTGGGATAACTGGTCACAGGTGGAGTCCTTATTAAAATTGCAGCCACAGTCATCAGCTTCATTACGGAGCTGTATTTCTACATTGCCGGCAATACAATGGATACCCCATTCACGGATGAGTTGAATACAGGCTTCTGGATAAGCACAATACCCCACAATATCACCGGTACAAATTACTTGCTCTGGTGGAATACCGGCTTTATTGGCTTTACAGCGGAGGGTGGCTAAAGCCTCCCAATTACTGTAGGGGCCGCCGAAAACTAAAAGGGGTAAAGAAAGGGAACCGATATTTTTGATGTCAGGAGTTGGCTCGGTCATAATGTTGATATAAAATAGGTAAAAAATAGAAAATAATGCAAAGTACTACACCGCCGGCATTTAAAGTAAACATATCAGCATAGGGGCCAGTAGTAAGGTTATAAGAGGAGGGCCAGAGGTTAAGTGTGTAAATGAGACCTATCCCCAGTCCGGTGAGAACAGAAGCATAGAAGGAGGCAGGAGGGGCTGGCCACCACCAAAACAGGAAAACAGGAGTTAAGCCGATCACCATCGTACCGCTGATGGTAGTGGCGGAAATAATTTGAGGGGAGAGCAGTAGGGGGAGCGAGCCCAAGGCCGTGATAACGATCATTACCCAGCGCCCTTTAGTAATAGAGGGGGGAGAGGATACCAGGTCTTTCGCAAAAAGTTTGGAGACAGAGGAAAGGGTAGAGTCCAGCGTAGAAGCTGCCGAAGTGATCATAATAAAATTCATCATTAACATAACGATCATACCAAATGTTTGAGCTACTTCTACAGCGGCTTGACCTTCTACTCCTATTTGTTGACCATAAATACCGATCAGGCTGAATAAAAAGATAAAAGTACTACCGACTATTGCCGCTGTAATAAAACTGTATAAGGTAGTGGACGGAGAACTGATAAAGCCGCGATCCGTCATGACAGGATCGTGGAACGGATAGCTAAAAACTTGTAAGAGAGCTGCTAAAAGAAGATTGACGCCTCCGGCCGTACTCCATTCTCCTTGTTGTAATAATTGACGGGGATCTCCTTCCGGTTGCGGAAAAATAAAGCCCAACAATATAAGGAGTAGCACTCCAAAAAAGATCATCTGTATCAAATCGGTTAAAATAGAACTGCGTAATCCCCCTTTTAGGGCATAGATCAGCGTCAGTATAGTAAATACGAGGACAGCAGCTGTATAAGGTAATGAACTTTTGGGGCCAAAATAGGTACCGATAACCATGGTATTCGACCAAACTTCGTTTAATAAACGGATAGCGATTAATAGGGCAAACAATAATAGAGCGGTTCGTCCAAATCGGGATTCAATGAAGTGGGGAATACTGGAAAAGTGCCCGCGAGTTCGTAAGAAATATATAATAAGCCCGGCTACTAAAAAAGAAAGGTAATAAGTGCTGTAAGCTAAACCTCCTACAATGCCAAAGCTTAACCCCAAGTTAGCAGCGTTCGTGATCGACTTGGCAAAGATCCACGATATAATCAAACTGGCAGTGAGTAGTATAAAACCGGGGGGAAGTTGGTGCTTTGAAGTGCCTGAGAAGAAACCGCAAGGACGACGCGAAAGGGGAGAGATATAGATAAATAAAAGACTGGTGGCCACAACAAGTAACCATTGATATGTAAACCAGTTATTCAAAGAACCTGAACTTAATGGATGATGCTAAAATGTGTAATGAAGTACAAAGTTATAACTATTATCAATCCACTGATAAGAGTCCTTTTGGCTGTCCCTCATTTGCCAATTATTATATTCTACGATAAACTCGAATTTTTTATGAAAACGGTAGGCTAAAGCTGGTAACAATTCAAATTCAAAAGCTCCCCGGCTTTGGTATTTAACAGCGCTGCTGTTAAGACGTATCTCCCAATTTTTGATAAAAGTTAAATGCGTAACGGCTAAGAGATAGAGTGCATTTTCATAACCTGGACGTGATTGTTCCACCGGCTGATAGGGAATACCTTTTTGTTGCAAAACTTCCCCGAATATTTTAAAGTCAGGAGTGGCCCAACTGATATTACCAGCGATTTGACGGAGATGAAAATCAGGGTGACCTTGGCGCCGGAGTGTACCGTATAAACCGGACAGGCCCACTTCTATCTTATGCGCCCCAACGGTGAAAACAGGACCTACTTTAGCCGTAACCGTATTGACCATGCGGGCGTCGGGATCACTGGCTACTTCTCGTCCCGGCAATGAACCATTAACCCGGTCATTATTTAAAAAATATTGAAAAGAATATTTCCCTTCAGTATTGGAGTTGAGAGACCAGGTCTCGGCCAATTCTATCCCAAAATCGGGATTTAATTTTAAACCATTGAAATAATGAACATTGCCTAAAAAAGAACCATCCCAAAATTGACCTACCTGACGATAAATTTTCCCTACCTTAACTTTTCCGATAGGAGTACGAGCATAAGCATAAGCTTCCTGGAACCAAATAACAGAAGGGTAGTAAGCCCTTAGTTTAGTGTCTCTGATACGAGTCTGTACATGAAGCCCATACCTTTTTTGAGAAGTATGGGC
>CAZIGO010000066.1:10433-11742 GCA_964538595.1 uncultured Chitinophagales bacterium
GAAAGCATATACCTCAAAATAGTTTTCCCGCTCCGGTAATACTGGAAGATGGTCGAATAAATAGATACCTCCGGATAAGTCGAAATGGTGATGCAGTGAATCTGCCGTTTTATCAAATATATCGGGTAGCTCCTGGGCGGTGAGCGTTACACAGTACCCCAACGTTAGAATACTAAAAAGTAAGAAAGTGAGTGGTTTCATCGATGAAATATTTCATTAAAGGAACATATTTAGCATTTCAGGCTTACATACGATGTCAGGATGATGACAATCCTTTTATCATATGTGGAATGAAAATAATAGATTGCAGTAAGTATTACGAACTAATTTGTCGGCGATCCGGGATTTCTATGACATAATGTCCGACAAAAGCATGGCGCTCAAAAGAAAGGAGCCAGAAGTGAAGTTTGCTGGGATCTTGCTCATCCCAATGCATTAATGGACCATCAATACCTATATTATGGCTATCTAACCACTGATCGTTAGGGGTTAATAATAATCCATAATAAGGATTGCGTGCCATCGGATTTTGCAAGGCGGTATTATAATTTTCATAAAAAGAGTGTAAGCCAATTCCCATAGGTAGCTTTAACCCCTTGTTATGATGTTTGACACTTGCCCGCTTAATACGTGCAATATCGAATCCTCCAATTATTAACCGCGTAGTATCACCCGTGTGTTGCTCGGTGTAAGTAAATTCAAGCTCATAGCTGTCGCGACCAGTAGGAGTTAAGATATTTCGGACTGTCACGTCTTGTAAATGGGCCAGATGTCCCAATTGTGTTTGGCGGGGATTATTAGTATTGTAATAACCTGGTTGGTCAAAATTGGCGAAAGTAGTGGAATCCGTTAAGAAATCCTGTATTTGAGTCGGTTGCTCTGGGAAAATTATATTCTTAAATTTCTTTTTACGAGCCCCTGTTAATGGATAAAACTGATCATTTAAGTTTTTATAGGAGACCGCTTCCCAGGATTGTTTAACCTGACGAAGCTTAGAGAGATCCACCGTTTTATTTTTGGGTTCTACCCACTGCTCCATAGGTTTACGGTATTCTTCATAAGCGATAGCATTCTGGTATTCGAATAATGATGGCTTCCCATAGTCCGGCATTTAAACAATTACGGGCAATGTCGATACGACCTATTTTATGCTTCCATTGGGGGGCATTTACTGTGAATTGGGTATCCTGCTTCGGGAAATAGACTTGTTGTCTATTCCACTCTTGATTTATCAAACTGATATAAGTAAGATAATCGTCATTTTTAATCCATTTTGGAACAGTGGGGATATACAAGGAGAGATCAATGT
>CAZIGO010000067.1:0-7864 GCA_964538595.1 uncultured Chitinophagales bacterium
ACAACTCATTAACCAGCACTACGCCGCTGACCGTCAACCTAAACTAAAAAAATTTCAAAAAGCTAAAACCCTTTCTATGTTTATCCCGGGTTCCGGGCAGATTTATTTAGGGTATGTGCGAGATGGCCTCACCAACGCTGCCCTCCAGCTATTGAGTATAGGATTCGGAGCGTACAGTATTTATCATCAATACTATATCACCGGTATCATTATTGGAGGCGGGTTCTATCGCGAGTTTTTTATGGGCGCTATTCGGCACATCAAATACCTGACCAAAAAGAAAAATTATCACCTCAAACGAAATTATAATGACCAACTTGAGGAATTTATTTTATCGCTAGAGCAACAACGCCGACAATAAAAAAGGGAAGCCATCTGATGGAGATGACTTCCCTGAAGCATTATATTAACAGAAAGTTAAAAAGCGGGTGTTAAATAATTAGCACCAAGCGCAAGCACTTCCATTACCTTCGTACTTATCAAGAGCGCTTTTACCGCCGAACAACACATCAAAAAACTCACCACAACTAATAACTGCTCCATAAACGGGGATACAGTAATAATACCAAACTGACTCACCGCCGGTTCCCATATACTTACGGTGCGACCAAATAAAAGCACCACAGACCAACATACGAAGTAAGAAACCGCCCGCTGTTTTTTCTTTAGGAACACTGGCAAAATTTGCAAGGGCTAAAGCATCAGTACTTGCCGTAGAAAACTTTACTTTTTCCGCGTTCTGAAATTGTTGTTGAATATTATCTTCATTCAATTGATATTGACTTCCGGCAAAGGTAAAACTTACAACAAAAGCCAATATGGTTAACGTTCCGAGTAATTTTTTCATAATACTGATTTTGATTCAAAAATGTAAAGGACTCATTGGCAAATATAATTTCTTTTTCGATTAATAAAAATTTTTGAGCAAAAAATTTTTTTATATGTTTCCCGTCGACCAAATAGTTTTCCACATTTTCATCCACAATAATTATAGGTGATCATAAGTGTTAATGAGTCTGTAATTAATGATCACTTTTCAACTTAATAATATCCTCTAATGCTTCAACGAATAGGGGGTGCGTATTAAGGCCCTCAACTAATTGTAAATGCTCCCCTCCGGCTTCTTCAAAATACTCGGCATTTTCTTCGCCAATCTCATGAGTAGTTTCAATACAATCACAGACAAAAGAGGGACTAAACACCAATACATTTTTCTTCCCTTTTTCCGGTAATTCCATTAAAAACTTATCCGTATAAGGTTTGAGCCAAGGATCGTTACCAAGCCGGGATTGAAAGGTTACTGAGTAATCTTCGTCATCCAACTCTAATCCCTCAGCAATGAGGCGTGTTGTATGGAAACATTGAGCCCGATAACAATAAAAGTTTTTTTGGGTCATCTTACTACAACAGGAACCCAGTTGACAATAACCATCTCGAGAAGCCTTTAAAATTTGCCGTTCGGGTAACCCATGATAGCTAAAAACTACATGGTCATATTGCTCTATATCATACTGTTTTCCCCGTTGAACAAACGCTTGTAGTAATTTAGGGTGATCGTAAAAGCGACTGACAAAATGTAGTTCGGGGATCACCAGCCAATTTTGTACTTCTCGCATCACTCGTTCATGAACAGAACCCGTGGTAGCAGAAGCATATTGGGGAAATAGGGGGAGTATAACAATTTCATTTACGTTTTCGTCTTGTAACCTGTTAAGGCCTTGACGGATAGAAGGATATTGATAGCGCATGGCCAATACTACTTTATAATCATTCCCCAATTTATCCTGTAGTAAATCACGCACTTTTTCCCCGTATACAAGTAAGGGCGAGCCCTCTTCCATCCAAACTTCCTCATAAGTTTTAGCTGATTTGGGAGCTCGAAACGGAGCTATAATACCTCTCACCAATAAATTTCTTTTCCACCAAGGTATATCGATAACCCGCCAGTCTAACAAAAATTGCCGTAAGTACTTTCTTACATCCTTGGTTTTAGGACTCGAAGGGGTTCCCAAGTTGACTAATAGCACTCCTTTATCTGGCATATTAGTTGCTTTCTGTTGGATTTACAAACTTATAACCTACTCCCCGTACTGACCGAAAAAAAACAGGGTTTTTGGGATCTTTTTCAAAATACTTTCTAAAACTTAAAATATAATTGTCAATGGTTCGTGTTGTCGGATAAACGTCATATCCCCATACGGCTTCTAATATTTCTTCTCGCGAAACCACCTCCCCTTCCCGATCGATCAATAATTTCAAAAGCTTAACTTCTTTTTTACTTAGTTCTATCGTTTCAGAAGCAGTATAGGCAGTATATGTAGTAAATTCAACTGTATTATCTCCAAACGAATATTGCTCTTCGAGCGATTTGGCCGACGATTGTTGTTGTGATCTTTTCAATAAATTATCAACCCGTAATAACAATTCTTCAAGATTAAAAGGTTTAACTAAATAATCATCTCCCCCTTTTTTTAAGCCCATAACGCGATCTTCACTTTCTGCCTTTGCCGTTAAAAACAAAATCGGGGTATGCTCGTCCTCTAAGCGAATACGTTCACACACGCGAAAGCCATCGATCTTGGGGAGCATAATATCCAATATAATAAGATCAAAGCGTTGATTTTCATGATATTCTAATGCCTCAGCCCCATCGACAGCTACTTGAACTTCATAATTATTTTTATGTAAATTCAACTGAAGCGTGTTCCGTAAGCTTTTTTCATCTTCAACTAATAAGATTCGTGATGTGGTAGTTTCATCTCCCATATATTAGGTTTTATCCATTGGTAAACGAACCTCAAAGACACTTCCTTCCTCCTCACGGTCTTTTACTTGCACCTCTCCCCTATGCATACTAACTACCTGTTTTACAATATATAATCCCAGGCCAGTACCCTTGGAATGGCGGACCTGCTCCGTTCCAACACGATAAAACCGATCAAATATTTTTTTCTTTTCTTTATCAGGAATACCGGGGCCACGGTCTTTTACTCGTAGCACCGCCTTCCCCTGCTCTTTAAATAGCTCCACTATTATCGGTGAGGCGGAAGAATAATGGAGAGCATTCCTCAGCAAGTTTTGTACCATTACTTTTAAACTGGTCTCATCTCCTTCCATTTTCATACCAAATTCAATATCCGATTGAATAGCAATCGATGCATCTTCACTCTGGCGTAAGTCTTCGATAGTGTACTTCACTAATGCAGATAAAGAGAGGGTCCTAAAATAGGTAACTTGTTCTTTTTGTTCAAAACGAGTGGTAAACAAAATATTTTCCACCAAATTTTCTAAGCGGTGTATTTCTTCCGTACCATCCTCTATAATACTTTTTGTTTCGTTTTGAGTAAGTGTTTGTTGCTGTAAAGTTTGTAAACCTAATTTTATCGAAGACAACGGAGATTTCAACTCATGGGTAACGGCTAGTAAAAAGTTTTGTTGTTGCTGATTAAGGCGAGCCTCTTTCTTAAAACTTCGATGAATAAAATATCCTCCACAAAGTAATAAAATAAAAAACACGCTCCCCTCCCCTATGATCATCCAATGATTACTATTATACTCTTGGCGGATTTTTTGTAATTGATGAGAGCGAGTGGCAGATTGTTCAATATGGGTTTTACTTACCTGTTTTCTGAGCTTAAAAATTGTATTATTAAAATCAAACATCAGGTAAGTCCACCATAAAAAAGAAAGCAACACATAAATAACCAGTATATAAAAGATTACCAGTGGACGTTTTATCATAATGAAGGCCTACAGTCTTGCTTATTTAAATATACAAACATCCCTCAAAAACTTACTAAACTTATTTATTGATATGAAGTAATGCTTTTTGAATAACACTGTCTTTTGCAGTCCGGATAGCGGGAACCGTCGGGGTTACCTTTTTATCCGGTGATATCCCTTGGGGATAAGCATGTTGTCCCTTTTTAAAAGTAACGCGTTGTCCGGTATAATGAATATGGGTAGGCACATAAGGTAATTGAATGGTATACCTTTTGCCAAAAGCACCGGCTGTGTTACGGCCGACTAAGGTAACATCCTTACGCAATTGTTGAAATGCATTCACTGTTACTTCACAAACGCCACTACACTTTTCATTGATCAAAAGTATAACCTTTCCTTCATAAGTGCTAGTAAACATTTTGTAATTACTTTCCTGGGGAGCCCGGGTAAATTTGCCGGGATAGGCAGGCCAAGGCTGATGAAATTGTTGTATAACTTTTTTTTCCGGTGTAAAATAAGGAACAATACTTTTAATTGACTTATTATTGCGATGCCGTAAGTCAATTAATAAATATTCAGCATCATTTACCGATTTATACGCTTCCTTGACCTTTTCTGCCTTCATAAAAGAGGTATTCCAATAGGCAACTTTATCTGTTAAATATTTTGTCACGGTCTGCCCCGGTTGAATCGGTTTATGTTTAAATACCGGGAAATCACGGGTTAGCGAAACCTGGTAAGTAGCTCCATTTTTATCAGCAAAAATAATATTGGCCGAAGAATATTTTTCACCGGCTAACAAAAAGCGATTGACTTTTTGCTCTACCACACTATTATGGCTACCCGGCAAATAGGGGCGAATTTGGTCCCGTAGGCTATCCACCGGTACACTATTAATGGAGACAATACGATGACCGGGCCGGATGGACCAATCTTCTTTCAATTTTTTACGCACTTTTTTTACATAAGTAGTGTCATTGATATAACTTAATTCGATAGGAACAGAATAACGCCCTAAAAAGTTAGCTACAAAATCACTGTAAGAAAAGGCTTGGCTGTCCTTTATATCCGACAAAAAAGCTTGGAGGTGAAGATGGTATTTTTGTTGTTCTAAGACCTCAAACACTCGAGGGAGATAGGTCATTAACAATTGTTTCATTTCAACAGGCTGCTCCTCTCCATAGGGGAAAAAATAATAAAGGTGGTTCCAGAGAGAGAACAAATCTAATAGGCGCTGGTTAGGCCGCGGCATTTTTTCATTACTCTCCGCCAAAAATTGGGTTTCGTTGGTAGTAAGAGAAACGCCCTCCTGTTGTAGTGAAGATAAGTTTTTATGTTCATGGGGCTCATATCGTCCCGTGAGACGCTGCAACCGTTCTCGGTTCTTTTCACTAAGTAAGGAAGACTGCTCAATCCAATGAAAGTTAATATTACTAAAGTCACTTAACGAAACCTTATCTTCAGCAATTCTTTTAACCGATTCAAAATCTGGTGGACCGGCTTTTTTAAGTAATTTAGCCAATACATCATTATAAGAAGCCGCATCATCGGCCTTATATACTTTAGGAAGATAGCGAATCAAGGCATCATTCCAATTGATTTTATTTTGCGTTACCTGGGGATGGTAATATTTGTAGAGCCCCCATACTTTACAAAAGTTTGTCAGATGGCGTACTTGACGACGATTAAGGGAGTCCGGAAGACCAGCATGCAGGGAAACAGTACTGCTTCCTGTGAAGATACAAACGATTAAAATGATAAAATATAAGCGCATAGGTTAAAGAGTTAGTCGGTGTCACCATTTAATTGTTGCAGGCTTTTTTTCAACATAGCGATCTTTTTTTCAGCATCCGCTTTCTTTTTCTTTTCTTTTTCCACCACGTGCTCAGGCGCATTATTCAAAAACCCCTCATTATCCAGCTTCTTTTCTACCTTTTCTAAGAACCCTCTATTGTATTCCAACTCTTCTTTCAACTTCTTGCGTTCTTTTTCAGTATCAATGTCGAGCACTACAAAAAACTCATCATTTCCAATCCGAAAGGACTTAGCCTGTTGAATTTTTCGTTGGGTGGTAGATAATGATTCAATATGTTCTAACCTTTGAATGACCGGTTTATATTTCTTGTATTTTTCCGGAACATCAGAAATAAATTTTACTTCTAGTCCTTCTTGCGAGGGAACTTGTTCTTTATTACGAATATGCCGTAATTGAGAGATTACCGCTTTAACGTCTTCCATTTCTTTTAACCATTCGGAATCAGGAGATTGTTGCACTTGGGGCCAGTCAGCAACCATAATACTTTCGCCTTCCGAACGTTGGCGCAAGCGCTGCCATATTTCTTCTGTTACAAAAGGCATAAAGGGATGGAGGAGACGCAATAATTGTTCAAAAAAGGTAATCGTGACTTCATACGTATTTTCATCTATACGATCTTCCCCAGGTTTGATCATCTCTAAATACCAAGAACAGAAATCCTCCCAGATAAAACGATATACTGTCATCAAGGCATCGGATATACGAAACTTTTCAAAATGATCATCGATAGTAGTTATCACTTCATCCCGGCGGTGTTGAAACCATTCGATGGCCAAACGCTGTGCCTTCTTAGCCTCTTTATTGTCATCCGGTTTCCACCCTTTCACTAAACGGAGGGCATTCCAAATTTTATTACCAAAGTTTCGGCCTTGCTCACAGAGTTTCTCTTCAAAAAGCAAATCATTACCGGCAGAAGAGCTAAAAAGGACACCGGTGCGAACTCCATCAGCGCCATATTCATCAAGCAACCGATTCAAATCAGGAGAGTTGCCCAACGATTTTGACATTTTCCTCCCCTTTTCATCACGAACCATCCCGGTAAAATATACATGGTCAAAAGGTTTTTCATCGCGAAACTCATAACCGGCCATTATCATGCGCGCCACCCAAAAGAAAATAATGTCGGGGCCAGTCACTAAAACATCAGTAGGATAAAAAGCAGAGATGTCTGCATTGTCAGGATCTTGGAAACCATCAAAGACCGATATGGGCCATAGCCAAGAGGAAAACCACGTATCCACTACATCTTCATCTTGTCGTAAATCACTTTCAGTGATATCAGGGTCATCGAACTTCTCACGAGCCTTTTTCACCGCAGCTGTTTTATTGCGTGCTACCACATACTTTTCTTCATTAATATAATAGGCTGGAATTCTTTGTCCCCACCATAATTGTCGGGAGATACACCAGTCTCGTATATTTTCCATCCAATGTTGATAGGTATTTTTAAATTTTGGGGGATGAAATTGTATATCATCACTCATGACCGCTTCAAGAGCAGGTGCTGCCAAATCATCCATACGACAAAACCATTGAAGGGACAAGCGCGGTTCTATGGGGACATCGGTCCGCTCAGAGAAACCCACTTTATGCGGATAATCCTCTACTTTAGCAAGCACACCGGCATCTTCCAAAGCTTCTGCTACTTTCCGACGCCCTTCCATCCGATCCACTCCTACAAAAAGCTGAGCCTTTTCGTTGAGGGTACCATCCGCATTAAAAATATTAATAGTTTCCAACTCATGGCGTTGTCCAATTTCATAGTCGGCCTCATCGTGGGCCGGTGTTATCTTTAAACAGCCCGTGCCAAATTCCATATCCACAAACTCATCGAAGATGACGGGAACAGATCGATCGACAAGAGGGACAATGACGCGTTTCCCTTCCAAGTGCTGATACCTCTCATCTTCAGGGTTGACACAAACTGCTGTATCCCCTAGTATAGTTTCAGGACGTGTTGTAGCAATTTTTACGTAATCCTCCTCCCCCTCGATCTTATAATTAACATGATAGAGTTTACCTTTCACTTCTTTATACTCCACTTCTTCATCTGATAGGGCGGTTTGTGCCTGGGGGTCCCAGTTAATCATCCGCTCTCCCCGGTATATATATCCTTTTTCATAAAGATCCACAAATACCTCGATCACCGCATCATAGAGATCCTCTTCCATGGTAAAACGCGTCCGACTCCAATCACAGGAAGCGCCGAGCCGCCGAAGTTGTTCTAATATAATGCCGCCATACTCTTCCTTCCATTCCCAGGCATACTCCAAAAATTCTTGACGGGAGAGGTCTTTTTTACTGATGCCCTTATCCCGTAACATT
>CAZIGO010000067.1:7874-11558 GCA_964538595.1 uncultured Chitinophagales bacterium
TCCTTTTTCTTCAAGCATTTTGACCACTTTGGCTTCTGTAGCAATAGAAGCATGATCAGTACCGGGCACCCAACATGCATTTTTGCCTTGCATACGAGCCCGCCGGATGAGAATATCTTGTATAGTATCATTTAAAGTATGTCCCAAATGTAATACCCCGGTCACATTAGGGGGTGGGATAACAATACTGTAAGATTCACCATCATCGTCAGCATCAGCTTCAAAAAAACCTTCCTCTTCCCAATACTGATACCACTTGGATTCAGCTTGCTGAGGATCATAATGTTTTGGGATAGACATGGAGTGATTTAATTTTTTAACAAATTTAGACAATTTACCAGAAAAGGGCGAATATCATTTTATTTCCCTGTTATAAAAATTTATTACCAGGGAAGACATTACCGCTAATCGACATTTATATCTTCTACTAAAATTTATATTTTTACTCAGATATAATGAGACAAGGAGAATTTGTTTACTTTTAAGACTTATGCGTTGGATCATACTCATACTATTTCTTATTGGAAGTCTGCCGGTGATGGGGCAAAATGTTAAAACTGTTAAACCGCTTATTAAAGACAGTTTTTACCACCGTTTCCCAAATGCGGTTAATGTGTTATGGGACATACGCCCTTCTCCTCAAGGTACTTACTATAATGTTCGGTTTTTCGATGGCAATACAAAAAGAGGAGCTCTTTTCGATTCAAGCGGTCACTGTGTGGAAACAGCAGCCTTCATACGCAAGTCGGCTTTGCCCAACCCCATTTTAAAAAAGATTCGTAAAAAATATTCCGATTATAAAATTTCCGACATTATGCAACGGCGAGACGAGGCCGACACCCTTACCTATCATTTAGCCCTGAAACAACAACAAAAAAATCTTTACTTAACTTTTAGTGCCACGGGTAAGCTCCTTCGTAAAAAAGAAGAAGAATCCTCTTCTTCCTCCTCACCTGAAAAAACTCCTCCCAAAAAAGGAGAGCGAAGACGGTAAAGGATCAAAATACATCAAAGTCTATTTCAATTAAGAAATTTTCGGGCAATGCTTGCTTTTCTAGTTGATCTATACGCCGCAATTTATCATTCCGTTTAACCAATAAATGTATTTCCACTTCTTGATAATTTTCAAATGGAATGAATTCCAATTCCTTGTAAAATCGTTGTTTAAATTCCTCCACAGTGACAATGTCGTTAATATGAAATGACTCACGGCCATCTTTCTTTCGCCGTAATATTTTAAAGTACAAGGTTTCCGAGGGATCTTTTTTCACTGTAAACTGTTCTATCGTAATCGTATCCACGGCGGTCGCAAAATCAGAACGGTTGAAAACCAATACACTTTGCTGAGGCGTTAATTTAATCATGTGTTATTGTTTATTGACTAATTCCTCAAAGAACTTTTGAGTTTCCTCAATCGTCCGCTGCAAACTAAAATTTTGGGATATATGCTGCTGAGCTCGTCGTCCCAACTTTTTATTAAGAGAAGGTCGATCAGATAAGTATTGAAGTGCGCGAGCAATTTCACGGGGACGATGCGGTGATACTTTTAATCCACTCACTTCATGTTCCACTAACTTTTTATTTCCCGGGATATCAGTAATAACTGGTGTTACCTGTAATGCCATAGCTTCAATTACGGCTTTAGTTATTGCTTCCGAACCGGTGGAAGATAATACAAAAGCATCACAAGCCGTCACCCAGGATAAAGGGTCCTCTTGGAAACCTACGACATGTATTTGTTTTTTTAAGGGAGAGGCTTCAATGGCTTGTTGTATGTTTGATTGTTGCATCCCTTTCCCAATTAATATAATATGAATTGATGAATCTGCGGGAAGATATTGAGTAGCATTAATAAAATCGGGAACCGCCTTAACAGGCCGAACATTCGCTACGGTAACAGCTACAAAAGCCGTGGAGGGGATATTTAACTCTTTAGTTAAATCAACTGGTTTAACATCGTTGTACCACTCCATGTCATGTCCTTTATGAATACGGATGGCTTTCGATGATGATATTAATTGATTTTGTAAATATTGACGAGTTTCATCGGAAATACATATTATTTTATCCACTCGTGGGTGTAAATGTTTCAAATAACTGACCGGGTTGGCCCAATGTAGATTTCGGGCAGCCCCGCGGTATAAAACCACTTTAACCGGTAAACCAATGGCAGCCCAAAGGGTATTAATAATGGCTTTACTATTAAACAAATACACGACATCATACTGTTCTTTTTGCAGGAGGTTACGAATAAATCTAATGGAGGAGAGACTTAACTTCCACTTCGGATGGGCATCAATAACGCGCATCCCTACTTCCTTAAAACGCTGAGGATAATAAGAGGACGTGGGAGTGATCACATCTACTTGGACGCCATTGCGATGCAGACCGATAAGCATTTCAGCTTCTGGTCGAACGGATTGCACATCTGTATATTCGTTAATGACTAAAACCTTCAGCGACAAACCTTACCAATTTTTATTTATTTTTTTACACATATTTGTATTTATTTCTCTATGACTCCCAAAAATAAGGAAATCCAGAGAAACTTTCTTTTTCCAGGAGGTACGCCAACTTATCCCCCAATATCAATCTCTTGCACAAATCTTACGGAAATCGCAATACTCGCATCGACTTTCATCGGTCGTTTGAGTAATCGGCTTTTCAGGATTGAGGATCTCACGGACGATATCTTTCACTAAATTTTCAAATTGATGCACCGTCTGTGGGTCAATAGCCGACTCCCCTTCCTTTTTAAAATAATTGCGTTGTCCGCCATTACGTACATATGACAAGGCGGATCGTTTGGGATACTGAGAATCATCGGACAACCAAGTATACATCATAAGCTGAAATGCTTTGGCTTTATCGGGCTCCCGTAATTCCGACAAATCATCACATTGCACCGCCTTTTGGGCATCAGTATGGCCGGTTTTATAATCGATTATATAGTGTTCCCCTCCCCTTTTTTCCAATCGATCGGCTTTTCCTTTAAAAGTGACCGGATATTCATTGCCGTTTACTTTTATTTTCAAGGAATTATGTAAGGAGGTTTCAACGCCTGTCAAATGTAAAGGAGCATCGGGTGATAACTGACGTTTTTCTTGATCTAATAACCGCTTGATCAAACGTTGGCACACATTGAAGAGCAGGAAATTTTTCCCTTGTTTGAAGTCGCGCGGTTCATAATGTTTTTGAAAAGCTTGGTCTAATGCCTCCTGTATGTTATTGTCGGTCATTCTTTGCCCGAATTCCTCGGGATACACTTTTCTCCCCACAAAGGGTTGATATAAGAGGGCCAAGGCTTCATGGACAATATCTCCTAACGTATCACTTTCCATTTTCTCTTCCACATCTTCCGGCTCTTCCATTTGAAGGATATACTTAAAATAAAATTGCAAGGGACAATGGAGGTAAGTATTCAACGAAGAGGCGGAAAAGTCAGCCTCCTCCACAAACTGTTCGATCTCCTGCATCACCTGTCCCGATTTTTGGATCGTAATATCAAAGTTGTTTTGTTGCAGCTGCGGCGATTGAACGAACAGACGACGTTGTAAGGTCACTCGCTCATTGCGATGAGCATATTCATAACGCAGTTGTTTTAAATACCGGCTTTGTTCCTTAGCACCAAAGCTATCTACTTCGGTATCGTAAATAAAATAGGCGGTATTGGCCCGTTGTAGC
>CAZIGO010000068.1:0-6937 GCA_964538595.1 uncultured Chitinophagales bacterium
ACCTCATATCCCTTTTCTAATAATTGATGAGTTAATGTTGAGCCTACTAATCCACTCCCACCGGTAATCAATACAATACTCATAAACTTTGTTTATAGTAAAAAAATGGCATATAAAGTTGTGATATGTATCTTTTTCCTGTTAAATTTAATTTTTATAGTAATAAGTATGGGGCATAATGTTAAAAATATAATTTTTTTATTGGTATTAGGAATATGGGGCGGTTGTCAGTGTCATCAATCTCATGATAAATCTTCCCAAGCGGGAGGGCGCGTAGTGATGCATTTGTGGAATGAATGTGATATGCTGAACCCCTATAGTTTTACTACAACCAATTCAAAATATGTGATCGATTACCTCTTTCAGCCGCTGCTTCGGAAAGATTATAAGACTTTAGAGTTAACACCGGTGTTGGCCCGCCAATTACCGGAGGTTAAAAAAAATGAACAGGGCCACTTATTGATAACTTATCACCTGCGAACGGCTGCCCGTTGGGATAATGGTAGACCGATCACAGTAGATGATGTAGCTTTTAGTTTGAAAGTAATAAAAAATCCGGCCGTTGAAGCCAACAGGATACGTCCGTATTATGAATTTATAGATAGTATTATTCGGTATCCCGGGCAACCGAAAAAGTTTACCTTTTACGCTCGTCAACCGTATATGTTTCCCAAAGCGTATAGTGGAAGGTTACGCGTTATTCCCTATCATGTTTATGATCCGGATAGCTTGCTCTATCCGTATACGGTGGCCCAAATTGATCGGCTAAAACAGTCAGTACCCTTACCTGCTCCTCTTAAACAATTTGCTCAACAATTTAATGGGGAGAAATATAAACGTGATCCTTCTTATATAAAAGGGTCGGGAGCTTATGAATTAGTAAGGTGGAAGAGCAATATTACTACCAATATTGTCTTGCAGCGGAAAGAGAATTGGTGGGGAGATCAAGTGGAAACCCCTAATATGTTTTTCGAAGCCTATCCGCAAGAAATCGTTTTTCGTTCTTTTTCAAAACAACAACAGGTCGTTGAAGATTTGAAACAAGGAGAGTACGATGTGGTTCATGAGATGCCCGCTATCCGTTTTGAACAACTTAAATATAGTAAAAAAGTGGATCAGCAGTATCAAACATTTGCTCCCGTAAAGTTTGAAACTGAAGTGATTGGGATGCATACCCGTAGCCCTAAATTAAATAATATAAAAATACGTCAGGCACTTGCTCATTTGGTTGATGTACCTAAACTCATCCGTTCTGTCGAAAAAGGATATGCCCGTCGTCAATTGGGGCCGGTTAATCCTGAGCATAAAGCTTATTATAATGATACGCTCACTCCCTACTATTACAACTGGCAAAAGGCGCGTTCATTATTAAGGGAGGCAGGATGGAAAGATACGGATGGGGACGGCACGGTGGATAAAATAATAGGAAATCAGCGGAGGGAAATGCGATTGGAATTTCTATATACTTCCAATGATCGGGCCCGCAGGACCGTAGGGGCCATTTTGCAAAAGGAGGCTAAAAAAGTAGGTATAAATATTATACTTCAACCGATGGAGATTACCAATCTATTAGATCAAGTAAAAAATAAGAACTTTGATTTGTTTTGCTTGTCCTTTAGCGGACAAGGTATATTGGAAGATCCGAAGCAGTTATGGCATACCAAATCGTATGCAAAAGGATTGAATTTTACGGGTTTTGGTGATGCCATGACCGACTCATTGATTACTGCTATACGCACAACAGTAAAAAGGGATAAACGGCAACATTTATATTGTCGGTTGCAAGAAATCATTCATCAACGCTTACCCTATATTTTTTTATATGCACCGCAGGAGCGGTTAATGATCAAACAAAAGTATAGCAACTTGCATATATCTTCATTGCCTCCCAGCTGTTGGTTAGCAGGGTTTAAAACCGCGTCTCCCGATAGTGCAGAACGGCATAGATAATAAATTGTTAATAAGTAGGGAGCGCATTCTTATGCTTGTGTACAAAATATTAGTTTTGTGTTAAGTTTGTTTGTCAACAAAAAAAGGATATGAGCAGATCAGTATTCATTGGTTTTACCTTAGGGGTTATCTTCTTTTTGGCTGCATGTGGTGGTTCACAACAAAATAATAAAGAAAAACAGGAGAAGTTTACGGTCAATGTCCATACCTTATCGGATCCTAAGATGTTAAATCCCTATAATACTGCTGATCTCTACTCCCAAGAAATTCGAACCAATATTTTTCAAACTTTACTGGCCGTTAGTTTTCGCTCTCTTGAAATGGTTCCCGTTTTGGCGAAGGATCGACCCAAGATTGAAACGACTGAACAGGGAGGGTTAGAGCTTACTTACCATATCCGCCCGGAAGCAGAATGGGATAATGGAACGCCTGTAACCGCTAAAGATGTAGCTTTCAGCATGAAAGTGATCAAAAACCCCCGCGTTAATTGTGATTATTTACGACCGTACTTTGAATTTGTAGACAGTGTTGTGTTGTATGATCAACAACCCCGTAAAGTCAAATTTGTATGTGGTGAAAAATATTTAAGAGCTGAAGCAACGACAGGTATTTATGAGATTATTCCTCGTTATAAGTATGATCCCGACGGTTTAATGGATTCGTTTACGGTTGCTGAATTGGATCGCCGTGGTCAACAGTTGGCCGATCATCCCAAGGTAAAAAAGTTTGCTCAGCAGTTTAATGCTGAAAAGTACCAACGTAAAAAAGGATATATAGAAGGTTCCGGGCCTTACGAGTTTAAAAAGTGGAAGAGCGGTCAACGGGTTGTGTTACAACGGAATCAAAATTGGTGGGGAGATAAATTTGAGACACCCCCCAACGTTTATTTTGAAGCCTACCCCGATAAAATAGTGTATAAAACCATCAATGATCAGCAAACTGCCTTGGTAGCTTTGAAAAATGGAAAAATAGATGTGATGAAAGGTATTCCCCCTAAGGATTTTATTGAATTATCCGAGTCAGAGAAGTTTTCTAATAACTTTAATCGCCATACGGAAAGTGCTTTAGTGTATTATTACCTGGGAATAAATATGAAGCGTCCGAAGTTTAAAAACCCAAAAGTTCGTCAGGCTATAGCTCATTTGGTGGATGTGCCCCAGCTCATTGACAAAGTGTATCATGGATTGGCAGAAAATATCATTGGTCCCGTTCATCCCAGTAGAGGCTCAGCTTATAATGATACGATCACACCTTATAAATTTAATCTTAGTAAAGCCGAGCAACTATTGAAAGAGGCGGGTTGGCATGACTCCAATAATGATGGAGTCGTCGATAAAAGGATACAGGGCAACCGAAAAGAAATGAAAATCAAGTTTATTTACAATGCCGGAAACACCCAGCGTAAAAATATCGGTTTAATTTTTCAGGAGGCTGCCCAACAAGTTGGAGTTGATGTACAAGTCACTCCTCAGGAGGCTTCTGTATTTATTAATAACTTGAAAAAACATAATTTTGATATGTGCTGTCGTGCTTGGAGCGCCTCTCCTATTCCGAGTGACCCCAAGCAAATTTGGCATTCCCGTTCTTATCAACAAGGATCTAATTATGTAGGATTTGGTACAGCGGAAAGTGACTCTATTATAGAACAGATCCGGCAAACCTTAAACGATAAGAAGAGAGCTGCCCTCTATCGAAGGCTTCAGGAAATTATTCATCGGGAAGTACCGTATGTTTTTCTATTTGCTCCAAAAGCACGAATAGCTATACACAAGCGGTTTAAAAATGCAGATCCTTCTGTATTGCGGCCAGGATATTGGGCAGCGGGTTTTAAGTTGAAAAAAGCGTCACCAACCTCTTCTCAAGCCGGTTTCTAACTATTGGAATAACATAGCCTATGGGGCATTATATCATAAAAAGGGTATTACTCTTTATCCCTACCCTGTTGGGTATATCCTTTATTACTTTTTTTCTGTCCGTTTATGCTCCGGGGAATCCTGCTCAACGTATGATGGAGAGTTATTCCGGTAAAGGAGACTTCCAATATCATTCACAAAGGCAGGAATATATCAGATTGCGGCGTGAACTCAACTTGCACCTACCTTTATTTTATTTTAATTGTAATAGTTGGGCTTATAGTGATACTTTGCATCGGATCCCGTTTCCGGCGCATCAGTATACTTTAAATCGCCTCAGTTATCAATTTGGCAATTGGCCGGTTATTCAAGCTTACTATCAAGAATTACGACGATTGAATGAGCAGGTTCAAGAAATTCCCCCGCCCAATTCTGAATCAATCAAAGAGATTAGACAACTGATACAACGTCTTTTTAGAACTTATGAACCTGAACAAATCCAACAGGTTTTTCAACAGATAACACCTTTATGGCGGTCGATAAAAGCCACCCACAACAAGCAATCTTTATCCCGCGGCGGGTTGAAAGAATTAAAACAGTCTTTTAAAACAATGAAACGTAAAGCTACCCCTTGGAAAAGGTATATTCCCACTTTCACGTTTTATGGCCTTAATAATCGTTACCATCAATGGATCACCCGTTTTATCAGCGGGGATTTCGGTATTTCTTATCAGCATAAAAGACCCGTCATATCTATTGTAGAAGAAGGTTTCCAGTGGACACTGCTCTTAACACTATCGGCTGTATTAATTATTTTTCTCGTCTCCATACCATTGGGAATTACCGCCGCTCAATTTAGAGGACAGCGTACCGATAATATTATATCTTTTCTATTGTTTGCGCTATATTCCTTGCCTAATTTTTGGATTGCCACCTTGCTGATTATGTTTTTGGGAGGGGGGGATTTTTTAGATTGGTTCCCGGCTTTTGGAGTAGGGAACCTGCAGGAGGAGGCTTCTTGGTGGCAGCACTTCATTGACACCGCTTACCATTTTACGTTGCCCTTGATCTGTTTGACATATTCCGGTTTTGCCTTCTTAACGCGCCAAATGCGGGGCAGTATGGTAGAAGTGTTACAAAAAAAGTATATAAGAACAGCTCGTGCCAAAGGTCTTCCAGAATCTAAAGTGATAGGGAAACACGCTTTTAAAAATGCCTTGTTGCCTATTATTACTGTTTTAGGAAATGTTTTTCCTTTTTTATTAACCGGCTCATTTGTGATAGAATATATCTTTTCTATCCCTGGGTTAGGTCAACTAACCTATAAAGCAATATTAGCGCAGGACTTTCCGGTGGTCATGACAATAGTGATGTTGGTATCGATAGTAACGTTGATCGGCTATTTGATCGCTGATCTTCTATACGCTTGGGTGGATCCACGAATTAAATATACACGGTCTTAAGGGTAACCACTATGACATTTTATAGTAACAATCCGCGAACGACAACTACTGACCCTAAGAAAAGGAACCGTTCAACTCAAATGCGACAATGGCGGCGTTTTAAGGATAAGTTCAATAAAAATTTACTGTCCGTAGCAGGAGTTTACACTTTAATAGTAGTGATAACCATGGCACTATTGGCCGACTTTTTGGCAAATAATAAGCCACTTGCCGTAAAATATCAGGGAGAATGGTATTTCCCCATCATGCAAGAGTATGGGATGGAGATAACTGGAGTAGGCAAACAGGGTAATATGACTCCTGTACGATGGAAAAAATTGAAATGTGACTTTGTGTTATGGCCTCCTGTGCCCTATGCTTCCAATGGCATGGATATGAAAAATATACATGCCAGTCCATTGGAAAAACAACAGGTTTCTTCCTGGCGTTGGCGCCATTGGTTGGGTACGGATAATTTAGGACGTGATGTACTGGCTGGCTTAATCCATGCCTCCCGTATTTCCTTAGCGGTAGGTATAATAGCGATGGGGGTGGCTGGTTTTATTGGAATACTTTTAGGAAGTTTAGCAGGTTATTTTGGCGATTATTACTTTAAAAATTCTTGGGGACAGTTGTTATTGAACTTATTGGGAGGAGCAGCAAGTATCTTTTATGCATTAGGGGTACGAGGATATGAATTAAGTGATGCATTGGATACTTCCTTTTTCTCTTTTATGGGGGAGTTGAGCTGGAGTTTATTAATAATGGGAGGCATAATGGTAGGAATAAATAAGATCGCTGCCTTTATAAAATATCCCGGTTTTTTCGCTCAAAAAGTGCATATTCCTGTCGATGTTATTGTATCCCGACTGATCGAAATTGTAGTAAGTATACCTATTTTGTTTTTGATTGTTTTTGTAATAGCAATTGCTGAGCCCTCCCTTCTTTTGGTCATACTTGTTATTGGTATTACCCAATGGACTAATATTGCTCGCTTCATGCGGGCGGAGTTATTGCGTATTCGTCAGTTGTCATTTATTGAGGCTCTCCGTGCATTGGGAGTAAGTGATTTCCGTATTTTATGGCGGCATGCTATACCCAATGCTCTTACTCCTGTGTTGATCATCTTGGCTTTTGGTATCGCCAGTGCCGTATTGGTAGAGTCGACCCTTTCATTTTTGGGATTGGGGGTACCCGCTAATACGATCACATGGGGGAGTATGTTATCGTTAGCTCGTCAGTACCCGAGTAATTGGTGGTTAGCGGTGTTCCCGGGGAGTGCTATTTTCGTTACGGTTACTGCTTTTAACCTGATAGCTTCCGGATTATCCGAAGCCTTGGACCCGAAATTGATTTCCTGATTTTCTTTGATAAAGCAGATTTTGTTACCTTTATCCTTATTCATGTTTTGATTAAACCCTGGATATAAACTTATTAAAAGTTGTATAGGTGCTTATCCATACTTATGTTGCTAGGTGTGTTGGGCTTCTTCAACAGGGGCCAGGGACAACAATTGGAATGGTCCGCTTTTCATAAAGGGGATAATAATATTAACCAGGCTGAGGTAGTCGGTAAAAATAATAAGGGATATCATATTTATTTTGATCAAAAGGACAAAAAATACTTTATACAATATAATGATGACTTAGAAATACAGAAGAAGTATGTGATTGATCTGGAATCATCTGAATC
>CAZIGO010000068.1:6947-8881 GCA_964538595.1 uncultured Chitinophagales bacterium
GTATATAAGTTTAAAACAGTAGAACTTGCTGATAAGGCGAATACTTATGTTTATGATGTGTTTACCCTTGCAAAAAAAACATTGCACTCTTCCCTTTATGTAGATCAGTCGCCTGATTTTAAAAAAATGGCTTGTGCAATGCTTAAGGATCATTCAAATGAAAAAACGCTCCTCCATATTGCTCTTTTCGATAAACAGTTTTCATTGGTCGGTAAAAGAAATATACAATTATCGGCTTCTTTTAAAAACATTACTGTAATGGATTATTTTATCAGTAATAAGGGGGATAATTATATTCTATTAAAAAAACAACATCCGAACCGGGGGAAGTACACAGCCCCTCATATAAGCTATACTCTGATAAGTTATGATTTTTCTGAAGACTCATTACAGAAACGGCCCATTGCTTTATCCGATTATTATATTGATGAAGTTGCGTTGCGCTTCGATGAAAATAGTGAGAGTTTGGTGGTTTCCGGTTTTTACTCTACTTCTTCTTACCAAGAAGTAGATGGAGTTTTTTATCAGCGGTATAAATCGACTTCTCTGCAGCGCGGGATCAATAAACTACAATCTTTCGATGAACAATTTTACGATAAAATATTTGTAGAACAAGTAAGTAATCGAAAAAAAAAGAAGTCCGATTATTTGTTACGTGAAGTAGCACTGCGTTCTGATGGAGGAGTTATTATTACGGGGGAAGCTTACTTTACGACGGTCGTTCAATATTCATCGCCCAATTTTTATAGCACATACTCAAAAGAGAAAACCACTTATCACCATTTTAATGATGCTATGGTGATTTCAGTTAATCCTGATGGTTCGGTACATTGGAAGGAGGTCATTAAAAAACGGCAAGTGACTGAAAAAAAGGGGAGTCCCTATGCCTCTTTTCAATTAGGAGTGTTAAAAAACAATATTCATCTCGTTTTTAATGATGATTTATCTCGTCAGGGGAATGTTATTCAAGTATCGATGACTGCTCAGGGAAATAAAAGTCGAAAAAGTCTATTTAAAGGTATAGTTTTTACTCGTTGGGGAAAACAAATTTCATCAAACGAAGTGTTAATCCCCAAACTTGATCGCAAGAGTTTCCGTTTTGTCCGCCTTAATTATGAGTGAATCCCCGCTTTGCTAAAACTCTGTAAAACCAAACAACCGCCTGTCTTATTAGTTGCATTTCTATTAGTTATAGCTTTTCATGTAGCTAATTTTCTTATTCCTATTCCTTCTGTATATCCTTCCTCGGCTCCCTTGACTAAACTGTTATATGTTCTTTTACAGATGGTCGGTCCCTTAAATATAGTGGCTCCCTTGTTTACTATACTATTGATATTTGTACAAGCCGTATTGTTGAATAATATTTTAGATCAACGTAATTACTTTTCGCAACCCACTTTCCTGACTTCCGTTATTTATATTGTCACTAGTAGTCTTTTGGTACCTTTCTTATCCTTGCATCCTGTGTTACTAGCTCACACATTTATAATACCTCTGTTGGGTACGGTCTTTGGTTTTTATGATAAGAGCAGCGCATATTCAAATGCTTTTGATGCGGGGTTATTAATAAGTATTGCTTCTTTATTTTATTTGCCAAGCCTTATTTTCCTGCTTTTTGTTTTATTAAGCCTAAATTTACTCCGGACATTCGATTGGCGGGAATGGATTATACTACTTATCGGTTTGTTATTACCGTACTATTTGGTGGGTACTTACTATTTTTGGGAAGGAGGCTTGCTGAAATTCCTACAGACTCATTTTGCGGTGGTGACGGCAGATTACAAAGTGATGTTGGAGTTGTGGTCCATAGGGCATCAGGTGATCTTAGCTATTGTGATATTGATCACATTGTTGAGTGTGGGATATATGCAAAACTACTATTTCAGGAATGTCGTTCGTTTACGGAATTATCAATTGGTTACATTTGTAATGTT
>CAZIGO010000068.1:8891-11313 GCA_964538595.1 uncultured Chitinophagales bacterium
GTAAGTGGATTAGGGTTTTTAGGACAGGCGATTATCCAATGGCATAGCTTTTATTTTATGATTATCCCTTTATCCGTGATTTGGAGTTATTATTTTAATACTATTCAAATCAAGAAAAAACATGAATTTTTGTTTTTCCTTCTTTTGCTATTAATTATTTTGAATCAATATTGGTTGAAAGATATGTTGTGGGTTGAACTTTGGCAAAAAATAGGAATTTAACCCCCTTCCTTTTTTATTAAAAGAGAAGGGGGATGGTATGATTGTCAGATTAATCCACATCTATGTGGGAGGCTGCGGCTGTGTCTCTTTCATACATTGCAGCCAATTCATCTTCAAAGAAAAACTTCTCTTGCTCAAAGGCGGGAACTAAGTCGTCGAGCCACATCGCTGATTCATCATATTTAGCAAAGAAGGGGCGGTAGACCCAGTCGGGGTTTCGTCCTTGTAACATGGTCAAAGCCATCACTTTTTCGCCTTTCACAGAGGTAGGACCTAATACGCAAACCTTACCGGGGTCAGCAGACATACTCGGTCCGCGAACCGTACGACCAAGTCCACTGACTTGTTTATAAGCCTTTTGATATAACTTCCACGTTTTCATTAAGGGAAGCTCAAAATAGTGTTGGGCACCGGTATCACGAACAATAAACATGTAGTAAGGAATTATACCCATGCGTACTTGCTTGCGCCACATATCAGCCCAGATATCAGCATCGGCGTTGATATGATTGAGAATTGGTGATTGTGTCCGTATTTCAGCACCGGTATTTCTGATACGGCGAATGGCTTCTTGAACGGCTTTGGTTTCTAATTCTCGCGGATGGTTGAAATGAGCCATTATAGCTAAATGCTTCCCTGCCTTAACTGTTTTCTCAAAGATGCGTAACATATCATCTGCATCTCCGTCTTGAGTAAATTTATAAGGCCAATAACTCAGGGACTTTGTCCCGATACGAATCGTATCGAGAGTAGATATGTTAGCTTTTAACAATTCATTGACATAGTCGCCAAAAATACGAGCTTTCATGATCATCGGATCTCCCCCTGTAAAAAGTACATCTGAAATTTGTGGGTTTTGTTTTAGGTATTTGATGAGCAGCTCACTTTCTTTCATGGCGAATTTTACGTCATTCAGGCCAACAAATTGGGGCCAGCGAAAGCAAAATGAACAGTAGGCATGACAAGTTTGACCCTGACTGGGAAAGAAAAGAGCAGTTTCTTGATATTTGTGTTGTATACCGGTGAGCTTAACTCCGTCGATCTTAGGAGCATTTAACCATTGACCGGCAGGTTGAGGATTGAGTTGCCAGCGAATCTCATTGGCCGTTTCTTTTATTTCATTGCGACTTGCATCGTTTTTAATAAGATCGGCCATTTTATTAAAATGCTTGGGCTTTAGCATATCCCGCTGTGGGAAGGTGAGCTTAAACATCGGATCGTCTTCATAATTGTCCCAATCGATAAGCTCTTCCGCTACATAATTGTTGCACTTGAACGGTAATACATTCCCCACTACTTCCATTTCAAACTTCTTCTGTTCGGGGATATTTTCCATTTGAGGCATTCGACGAAAGTTATTGATATTATGTACTTTATATTTAACCTGATCCTTTTTCTGCTTTTTCTTCTTGCGACGTTTCTTCTTTTTCATCTTCTTAGCATAAGCCATAAATACTTGATCTTTTAGATGTAAAAATTAGATAGTAAAATAACTGAGAACGGGTAAAGTATAGACATTCTATAGGTTGAATGCTATACTAGTATAAGAAAATTTAACTGCAATAACAAGCAGTCTAAAGTAGCAGTAATCTGCCCATGGTTAAGCTATACCAAGGGGACTGTCGAATTAAACGTAAGTCTTCCCCTTTAATTTTTGGCAGCGGTCTGTTCCTCTTTTTCTCCCACATATTCTTTTACCCATTCCGTAGTGACGGATTTGGGACGTTCGATGGGGAGTCCGAGAGCACGATCCCAGCAAAGTTGAGCTAATACGCCCAAAGCCCGGGAAACGCCAAACATAACTGTATAGTACTCATATTCCATTAACCCATAATGAACTAATAAGGAACCCGAGTGGGCATCTACATTAGGCCACGGATTTTTGACCTTGCCGGTTTCTTTTAGTATATCGGGCACTACTTCGTAAAGCGTCCAGACAATATTGACGATTTCATCATCGGGCAAATATTTTTTAGCAAAATCACGCTGTGCTGTAAAGCGAGGATCGGTTTTCCGAAGAACGGCATGGCCGTAGCCGGGTATTACCTTCCCTTCAGCCAATGTTTTTCTTACGTAATTGGCTACTTGTTTTTTGGTAGGGGTTCCGCCGCCGAGTTCTTCTCGCATCTGCATAATCCAACGGATCACTTCTTGATTAGCTAGACCGTGTAAAGGACCTGCTAACCCATTCATACCTGCT
>CAZIGO010000069.1:0-9147 GCA_964538595.1 uncultured Chitinophagales bacterium
CACTTTATGTCCTGATTGCATTCCAACCACTGCTCGTTTTACCTACAGTAAAGGACCCAACCGGGATGTATCCTTTCAAGACACTTCCATCAATGCTGAGGCGTACAAATGGAAATTAGGTGACGGTACCACGGACACGCTTCCTTCCTTTACACATACTTATTCGAAAGACTCTACCTACAATGTTTGTTTAATTACTTCCAATAACTGCGACAATGATACCACTTGTCAAGCAATAACGGTCAAGGACTCTACTACTAATCAACTTTCTAACATTTCTTCCGCGAAAGAAATCACAATTGCCCCGGTGCCTTTTACCCATAAAGCTATGTTACAAATTTCACCACAACTACTTCAATCAGCCGACGAACTTCACTTTAAGCTCTATTCGATCACCGGTAAAAAAGTTCGTCATAAATTGATACGTTCCTCTACTACTGTTATCAAACGAGATGAACTACCAAAAGGAATATATATATATAAGATCAACACTCCTTCTGCATCACACTTGCGCTTTCATAACCAAGGAAAATTGATCATTCAATAAACTAACTGTCCAGGGAGAGCAGCAAAGGGAATTTATATATTTAAAATCACTTTCTAACAAGGTAGGGTAGTTAGATTTTATCTCTAATAACAGATAGCTGTTATCAGATGTATATAGATGACGATATTCTTATAATCAACACCCACAACTTTATTTTTCTTACACGATAAATAGCCCATTACCACATACTTAACTAAATATACTGCTTCACTAACAGACACCAATGACTAACTGGTAAAAATTTTTGTCTTCTGGTATTCCAAGAAACCTTGTAAGTACAGGGTCCCGAATAACAGGAGAAACTCCTCGAGAAGCTTAGAAAGCACGTTTTACGCCCAATACCCATCTAAAACCTACAAAATCTTCCGTTGCCGGGGGACGGTTAACAAAAAGCGGCACATCAAAACGAATAGTTAAGGGCTCCACTTCTTCCCACGGTCCCCAATCCTTGATAGTTAGCGCTGTTCCTAAACCAGCATCAGCTCTAAAGTTAGAAAGTTGAACATCACCATCGGACTGTGTATAGCTGATAGTCCCGATATCACCAAATAGATAAGCATCTAAATGAAAGGGACTCAGAAGGCCGGAGTTAATATTTATATAATCATCAAACTCCAATTCTACATTAGCTGCTGATCCGGAACGCCCTTGATATACAAAAAATGGCCCCCCTTCTTCATCAGATTGTACCACTAAGTATCCACTATACCCCCGCAAGTTCAACCCCCCGCCATGATGGAAGTGATTGGTATTGGAACCATAACCTGCCCAAGAAGTCGGGAATATCCCTTTAGACCGGGTATATTTATTATTCATCAATTTTTCAGGGCTCGCACCTGCTAAATACAACGCTGACTCAGAAGGAATACGCTGTCCCGTCCCCCATCTACCATATAAACGGGTTTTAATTTTCATCTGTCCCCAACGCGTCACATTTTTAGCTTTAAAACTGGCAAAGGAATAATCATAATCACTGAATAAGGCGTTAGAACGCAATTTAAAATCTAACTTACCATATCCCCGGATATACTGATAATTATGACGATACCCTACTGTCATATGATTATTAAACCTGTCGATACCCCACTCATTGGGATACAGCAGATAATTACGATCTGCTTCTTCAGGACGGTACATTGATTTTAAGCGCACATACAACTTATCATCGTCTAAATCGAAGTTTTGATTTAGTTTTTTATCAAAGCCTATACTCCCACTATATAACCCATCCAACATTCGTCCTTTAATTAAAATATCACTGTTCTCACTAAATTCGTCCAGCGCTGTTTTATAATGAAAGTTAAAAGAGAAAAGATCAAAATCATCAGATTGCTCACCAAACTCATCCTGGCTAACGCCCCCTTGTACAACTCCGGTATTATACCAGGCGGTGATGTGAAAGTTATGTATTTCATTCATGTAGTCTCCATTCAAGTGTAAACCGGCTTTGACTCCATCATAACTATTATACCATACATCGGGACGCCAACGCAGTTGATATTCACGCCAATCTGGTTCATTACCGACTTTTGAATCAAACTTAAAGTCGATAGGACATCTCTTCGAGTTATTAAGCATATTAATATCCGCTAACCGATTAGTCGGATCAATACGTACCTCTTTTATTCCGCCTGGGATAGTGACTTTCGCTTCATAGGTCTCTTGTAATCGTTCTCCCCACCCATACCATTTAGGCAGCACCTTCGCATCCGTATTTTTTACAAACCAAGTGTTCGGTATATGAAATTTATGCTTCTTTCCATTTTGATCGGTCACCGTAAAATCAATCGGCATCTGCATTTCTCCTTTCCGTTCAAAAGTGATGATATACTGATCTTCTTTATCTCCTTTTTTAACCGATTTTACGGCATAGTCGATCTTCTTGGTTGTTTCCAGCCATTGGTCGAAGAACCAGTTCAGGTCAACGTCAGTATAACGGATAATAGAGTTGCGGAAATCTTCAAAATAGGGGTGCCCCATTTTCCATTGCTCCACATAGTGGCGCATGGCTTCCCAATACAGGGAATCGCCCAATACATACTGCAAATTGTAAAGCATAGCGCCAAACTTGTAATAGACGGATCCATAGCCGCCACCATGACGTAAGGCGCCATTGAAATCAGAAGAATGGGTATTCAGCTTGTGATCCCGTCCTAATATACTAGTCAACATATAACCGTAATAAATTTCGCTATCTTTCACCCGTAAAGAATCTCTAAACATCTTTTTATACGCATTATCAATTTTTTTACGGGGCATATACTCTCCCTCTATCTGTTCAAGGGCCCAAGTAGAAGAAAATTGGGTAAAGCCTTCATCCATGGCAGCCCGATAGGTTTCATTATTGCCTAACATGCCGAAAAACCAGTTATGCACCACTTCATGAGCTAGCAGGTCTCTATACCCCGGATCTTCTCGGCTATCCAAGGTAAGCATTGGATATTCCATCCCATCCCGGGCATCGGCAACAATCATTTTCGGATATTCATATGCCCCTAACTGATTATGATATTTTTTAATTAATTTTTTAGTATACTCTGCTGCATTATCCCAGCCACTGACATTGGTTTGCTGCACTAATGCCAAGCTTTTTATGCCATTCCATTTAGCAGAATCCATGCGATAAGTAGGATCAGCTGTAAATGCAAAATCATGCACATTTTCAGCATGGTACTTCCATGTTTTGGTTTCATTGGGCTTATATTCTACCACGGCCGGCACAGGGATGCTATTATCCTTTCCCAGAAAATTACTAATATCCAGTTTCTGCCGCAATTCATTTGGCATCACTTCCGATCGATTTTGAAGATACCCGGTAGCTCCCACTACATAATTACTGGCAAACGTTAAAGAAACATCAAACGTACCGAAATCACCATAAAACTCTTTATCCAAATGCTGATCAGTGGTCCAACCAAATTTGCGGTCATAAACAGCAATTCTTGGATACCAATGTACCCCATTATAATGTTTAAATCGGCGCACCTGCCGCTCTTTGCCAAAGGTGTCCAAGGAATAAACACTAAACATATTCATTCGCCGCCGCATAATCCCTTCATCATCAAAATAAGTACGAAAATCCATGTTAAATTGAATGGAGTCCCCGGGGTAGAGGGGTTCAGGTAACTGTACTTTCAATACTGTATTATCTAAAGTCGTTTTTACCTGGCGGCCGTTGACCCGCAACGAATCAACCTCTGTGCCCCAACCTTTCTTTTCATAAGGACCAAATCGTAAAGGACGCTTATTATTTTTCCACAAGTTGGAATAATATGAGCCGGGTTGAAAGGCATTCTGATAGAGATGAAAATACACTTTTGTAAGCGTATCAGGTGAATTATTCCAATAAGTCAGTTCTTCTTGCCCGTGTATAATATGAGTTTTTTCGTCTATTTTTGCATTTATTTTATAATGAACATCCTGTTGCCAATAACCATCATAAGGGGGATCATTCTTCCAATAATGAGGATTATCATCACTCTGAAATGTATTAGGAGGGTGTAAAGGATCGAATTGAGCAAAGGAACTCACCCACAAACTAACAAACCAAATTAATACTAATAAATTTTTTTTCCAATCCATAAATATAGAAATTTGTAATTTCTGATTAGATTTGCACAAATATAGCAAATAAAGCGTTGGATAAAAAGGACCTAAAATATTACCTCTCGCTCTTATTATTACCTGGCATAGGAAATATCACCGCCAAACAATTGATCAGTTATTGTGGAGGGGTAGCAGAAGTATTTCAACAAAATAAGCGGGACTTAAAGAGAATCCCCGATATTGGCCCTAAAACAGCCCAATCCATCATTCAATGTGATAGTTTTGACAAAGCTGAGGCGGAATTAAAGTTTATCGAAGATGCGAACATACAAGTAATATCATACTTAGATGACAGATATCCCCAGCGCCTTACTCATTGTAAAGATGCTCCCCTTGTCCTTTTTTACAAGGGGGAGGCTTCATTGAATAAAAGTAAAGTAATAAGTATAGTAGGAACGCGTCGTGCTACAGAGTATGGTAAAAGTTTTTGCCAGGAATTGGTTAGTGATCTTTTCCCCCATGATCCGCTCATCGTAAGCGGTCTAGCATATGGTATAGACGGATGTGCGCACCGGTGCTCATTAGAAGAACGTTTGTCTACAGTTGCTGTTTTAGGACATGGTTTAGATCGAATTTATCCTTACGGCCACCGCCAATTAGCCCAATCAATGCTGGATAAAGGAGGCGGTTTACTTACTGAATTCCCCAGTGGAATAGCTCCTGATCGTGAAAATTTTCCTAAGCGAAATCGGATTATAGCCGGTTTAGCAGATGCTGTTGTTGTAGTACAAAGTGGGCGTAAAGGGGGAGCAATGATCACAGCTGATATTGCAAACTCTTATAATCGAGATGTCTTTGCCTTGCCCGGTTCAATAAAAGATAAACGAGCCATTGGCTGCCATTTACTGATCAAATCTCATCAAGCCGCTTTAATTGAAACAGCTAAAGATATTGAATATGTTATGAGATGGGATATCTCTAACTCCTCTAAGAACAATAAATCACAAGCTTTACAGCTTAACTTGGATAAAAAAGAGCAACAAATTGTCGAGCTACTACAAAATCAATCGCCTTTACATGTTGATGAAATATGTTATACCCTTAAATGCTCTTCAGAAGAAGTTACCGCCCTATTGCTCCAACTCGAAGTAGCCGGTATTATTAAAAGCTTACCGGGCAATCAATATAAACTAAAATAAAGTTATTGTGAATTCATGAGACTATCGGCTGGAAAGATAAATTTTCTGATATGATCAACTTGACACCTATTAAAGCTATCGGCCGGTACCCCCGGATTTTCAAGACTCTCTCCTCGTAAAAAACCTCTCACCTGACCATTGCGCACTCTTAACCAAGACTCCCCGCAATTCGATAAAGTATAATTTGCAATAAAATCATTATAAGTAGATGTCGTTTTACTATAACGGGTCCCCTCTTGATCTAAGAAATTGGCACTAAAATACCACTTATTCACATATTTAACAGAAATTTTATTGAGAGCTAATATATACTGCTCAGATCTGTTAAAATTATCCAGAAATGGAGCACACAAAAACCCATTATTTCCCCAAATTCGCACTTTGTCGGCTGCCACCTTTCCCTTAAAAACTTTTTCTACCTTAACATCCATAGCTAACGGTACCAATATTTCCCCTAATTTATCTTGATATTGAAACTTACTCACTTTCACCTTTGCAACCACCTCGGCATTTTTACACATTTTTTGGAAAGACAAATATTCTACACAAATGCAACTACGAGCCCCGGTTTTAGGGGAACACAACACGATTAAGTAAAATACTACATGTAAAATAAGTGATAACGGGCGGGCCATTAAACAAACGTTTAGTTAGCCTTCCAAAAAATAGCTAAAAAACCAAAAATTTCTCATTGTTAAGAGAGATATAATATTTCATAATTTTATATATTTTCGACAAACAACATTTCAACAACAAATAGAGCAATCATCCACAAATTTTTTACTGGCAATCCTTATACCTAAATCCATATTTTGTATTTTAGCCATAGAACTACTCAGATATGGGAGAACTCATTGTAGCTATTCCAAAGGGATTCCTGGAATTTTTTATCGTCCTGACGTTTTCCCTCATTATCGGGCTGGAACAGCGGCGCATCCATGCGGGAGAGAAAGCTATTTTCGGTACCGACCGGACTTTTACTTTTATTGGGATATTAGGTTTTATACTTTATATATTACAGCCGGAAACCCTGTTGCTTTTCGGGGGAGGTGGGCTTAGTCTTATCATTTTATTTGCCATCTTTTATCACAAAAAGATAGCCCTGTTTAAAGATTTTGGGCTCACAAGTGTAACAATAGCACTAATTACTTATTGCCTAGCTCCCCTGGTTTTTACTCAACCTAAATGGCTGGTAATATTAATTGTTATCTCCGTACTTATTTTTGCAGAACTCAAACCTTCCTTTTTAGAAATTAGCTCCAAGTTCAAGCAAGATGAGTTCATTACATTAGGAAAGTTTTTAGCCCTCATAGGAGTGATATTGCCTATTGTACCGGATGATCAACTGTTTAGTTTTATCAACATTACCCCTTACAAGATTTGGTTGGCCGTTGTAGTAGTATCCAGTATCTCTTACCTCAGTTATCTGCTTCAGAAGTTTGTATTTAAAAAGTCCGGCATTATTGTATCGGGAATATTGGGAGGTTTATACAGTAGTACGGCAACTACTATGATAATTTCACGCAAAACAAACAAGCAAAAACAAGCAGGTCCCCTATACAATGCCGCCATCATTTTTGCCACTAGTATGATGTATTTACGCGTACTGATTATCCTATTTATTTTCAACCAATCGTTAGCCGTCGCCTTAGCGCCTTATTTCATTATTCTGTTCATCTGCGCTTTTTTAGTAGGAAGTTTTTTTATCTGGCGAAAACACCTTAAACGTAAAACTGAAAATATTTTAGCAGAAGAACACAATCCCCTGGAGCTTAAAATAGCTCTCCTTTTCGCAGTACTATACGTGGTATTTAACTTTGCCACTTATTTTGCCGTTCAAAAATATGGGGAAATAGGGTTGAGTGTATTATCTTTTATCGTGGGATTTACTCATATAGATCCATTTCTTATCAACTTGTTCCAAGGCAAATATGAAATTGCTCAACGATTTATTGCTTTTGCTACATTTCAAGCCATCATCAGTAATAATATTTTAAAGTCCGTATATGCTTGGTTTCTGGCTAGTTCTCAAAACCGTAAACCCATCATCGCCGGAATTGGCATTATTATAGTAATAAATATTATAGTGTTATTTTTTATTTAATAGCTGGTATCCCTTATGAAAAAGATACTTATTATACGATTTAGCTCCATTGGTGATATAGTACTAACCACACCAGTTATCCGGTGTGTAAAACAGCAAGTACCTGATTGTGAATTGCATTATGCCACTAAGCAACAATATTATGATTTACTAAAATCTAATCCCTATATAGACAGAATTCACACGTTAAAAGATCGTCTCTATCCTCTCTTACTCCAACTAAAAAGAGCAAATTTTGATTTTATTATCGATCTTCATCACAATTTACGCTCCTTTATTATTAAACGTTGGTTAGGAAAAAAAAGCCGGTCGGTCAACAAATTAAATTTCCAAAAGTGGTTACTCGTCAACTTTAAACTGAACTTTTTACCCGATAAACATATAGTAGAACGGTATTTAGAAACTACTCGCTTTTTAGATGTAAATAATGACGGAGAAGGATTAGACTACTTTATCCCGGAAGAAGAAGAAGTTCCTCTGCAGGATTTGCCGAAGCAACATCAAAACAAAGGTTTTATGGCATTTATGATAGGCGCGAAATATGCGACCAAGCAATTGCCTTTAGAAAAGATCACTTCCATCTGCCGGGGCATAAAAAAGCCAATCGTTTTGTTAGGAGGACAGTACGATTTTTACTTAGGTAATGCAGTAGCTAAAGAAGTAGGCACCAAAGTGTACAATGCTTGCGGACTTTACAAAATAAACGAATCCGCTTCCATATTAAAACAAGCCCATAAAGTACTAACACACGACACCAGCTTAATGCATATTGCTGCAGCATTTGATAAAGAAATTATTTCTGTTTGGGGGAACACTGTCCCTGATTTTGGGATGACCCCCTATTTTGGTAAAAATGATCAAGGGCGAAGTCATATAATGGAAATCAAAAATCTTCCGTGCCGCCCCTGTTCTAAAATTGGATACAGTAATTGCCCCAAAAATCATTTTTATTGTATGAAAATGCAGGATGAGGAAGAAATTATTCAACTTATCAATGCTTAATACAAATTCTGATTTTACTCTTTTATTTTAATATGAACGAAGGTATTTGCAAAAGTTTAATTATTTTGGTAATTTAGTACAGAACAAAAAGGACATAAATATGGTCACCAAGCACAAAAAAAAGAGTATTAAAACAATTGGCGCTCTTTTAATTACATTATTTGTTTTTGCTATCGCTGCTCAATCTTGCAGTATGACTACAGCTTGTGGTAAAACTAAAGGAGGTAGCAAGCATAAAAAGTGGTAAACTTCCTAATTCCCTTTCTTTTATTCAAGGGTTTGTAACTTCTCTATTTATATTTTAATATATTTTATTAATTTTATTTTTAACTGTTTTTTTCTGTATCGGAGTGAAATATCATCAGTATTAGTTTGTAGCTAGGCAGGCTTACTCTTAATTAATTTTCCAATTCTTTTTTACCCAAATAACCTTCTGCATCAATAGCGGCTTTACAGCCTGTAGCAGCAGCTGTCACAGCCTGTCGATACACTTTATCTTGCACATCTCCACTTGCAAAGACTCCTTCAATATTGGTTTTAGTATTATTGGATTCCGTTATGATATAGCCATCTTCATCCATCTCAAGTTGTCCCTCAAAAATACCTGTATTAGGCTTATGACCGATAGCTACAAAAAATCCTTTTATAGGCCACTCTTCCCGATCAATACTACCATTCTGTTTAATTTGAACACGCACCCCTTCCACTTCATCTTCCCCTAATATTTCTTCTGCTTCTGTTTTCCAATG
>CAZIGO010000069.1:9157-11029 GCA_964538595.1 uncultured Chitinophagales bacterium
ATATGAATATTCTCTTTCTTTTGAACACTTTCTTGCATTATTTTAGAGGCTCGCATTACATCACGCCGTACCAGCATGTAAACGTTAGTACATAAGTTAGACAGGTATAATGAATCTTCACAAGCGGAATCTCCACCACCAACGACAGCTACATCTTCCCCTTTTGCGAAAAAGCCGTCACAAACTGCACATGAAGAAACTCCTTTCCCTTTCAGTCGTTCTTCGGATTCTAATCCCAACCATTTAGCTACCGCACCAGTGGAAATGATAACAGCATCAGCCAACAACTCCTTTTCTTTATCAATCCATAATTTATGGGGCGGACCGGAAAAATCAACTTTAGTAACATGTCCTCTGCGTATATCAGTTCCCATATTTTCAGCTTGATTTTTAAAATCATCCATCATTTGAGGACCAAGTACACCTTCCGGGTAACCTGGATAATTTTCAACATCAGTAGTAAGCATTAACTGTCCACCGGGTTCCGAACCTTGATACAAGACAGGATTTAAATTAGCTCTTGCCGCGTAAACAGCAGCGGTATAACCGGCAGGACCTGACCCAATAATAACGCACGATTGATGTTCTATGTTGTTATCTTTACCCATAAATAAATCTTTTTTACAAAATTAGTAAAATACGGCTTTTATCGCTTGATCTTACTCATATTTTTTTTACCGTTATTTCTTTATAAACAAACTATGACAAGTACAAGAATAACCTCCCCATACCCCCAATCCTCCCGTAACATTTGATTTAATGCGAGAAGGGGAGGCAAAGGGATTATCAGAGCTGGTTACTGTATACTCCCACGACTCCCAAAATTCAAAATGATCTCTATCTATAGCACACCATTTTACCACTACTGAATCCCCCCGCCAAAAGAACCCGTAAGTATCGGGATCAACGGGTTTATTATACCGTTGACCTCTGTCGAGAGAAAAGCTAAAACGAGTACCATTATAATATCGATCATCAAAAACATATCCGGGCTTAAAATCAGTACCTTTTACTACATAAGGTAAGCAAGTAGTCTGCTTCGTATTAAATACAGGCGGGTTACGAGTGGTAAAATAACGCGCATAATTACCTAGCGTATCGGGATCATCATATATTACTTTTAATACAGCTAAGCTGTCTTTAGCAGTATCTTTAGGGGATTCATACCACATAGAATCCAAGGGGGTGGGGGGAGGAAGGGAGGTGGTGGCCGTCAATACATTCGTATCTTTTTCTATATATAAAGAGTAGCTCTCTCCCACTTCCCCCCTGATAGAAAGGGAAGGATCGGTATAAAGATAAATCGTGTTACCGGAACTATTCGTTCGTTTTACTTCTTGTAAGCGCACTGTTTTATTTCCATTGGAAACTTCCACCACAGCATCGTGAACAAAAAAGGAGTCGAGCTTATTAATATTCACCGGAGCAAAATAAGGTTGACTCCGAGTAAGAAAAACGACTGGGGGTTGGCTGATTTCAATACGACCATCAACGGCCAATCGACTCTTAGCTTCAGGTAGGTCCACTGTAATATTTTGTTCACAGCTCCCCAACAAGCCCAAGCAAACGAGGCCCACTATACCAACTCTCGCTATTTGTTTTGTCCCTTGTTTCATTAAAATTTAAAGTTCCAGGTTACAGCTGGAATAATGGGAAATAATGATACCTGTTTGGCTTGTACATTAAATGTACCTTGTAATATACTGCCTTGTTGATCGAAATAAATAAAATACGGATTTTGTCGATTATACACATTATAGATAGAAAACGTCCAGCTCGACTTAAACTCAGCGTCTTTCTTGGGGCCCAACGTAGCTGAAATATCCAGGCGGTTATAAGGCTTTAAACGATAATTGTTTCGTTGGTTATAGT
>CAZIGO010000070.1:0-460 GCA_964538595.1 uncultured Chitinophagales bacterium
CCCATAACTTTTCTTGAAGTTCTGGATTGTTCTTTAACAGCTCCAGCCGCTTCAAGTTACCGATGACGATAGGGAGGGGGAGCGACTTGGCAAAGATCTGGGAACGCGTGTTATAAGTGAGGTATTCAATGATCTTATCGTTACTCGCAAAAAAGGCCCCGATACTGCCCATTGACTTGGCGAATGTAGAGAAGTAGATGTCGATATCATCCTGTACGCCTTGTTCTTCGCCGGTACCGGCACCTGTTTCGCCTAATGTACCAAAGCCGTGGGCATCATCGACGAGGAGACGAAAATCATGTTGCGATTTTAATTCAAGAATTTCACGAAGCTTTCCTTGGTCACCGGCCATTCCGAATACCCCTTCCGTCACAACAAGTATCCCGCCGCCGGTCTTGTCAATAATTTTTTGAGCCTGTCCTAAACGGCGTTCGAGGTTTTTAATATCATTGTGCTTGTA
>CAZIGO010000070.1:470-10989 GCA_964538595.1 uncultured Chitinophagales bacterium
GCTGGCCGGGATGTAGCCGGACACCATCAACAATGCAGGCATGAGCATCCGAATCGTAGACGACCACGTCTTTGCGATCCAATAACCCGTCGATAGCAGAGAGAATCCCTTGGTAGCCGTAATTCACCAAGAAAGCGCTTTCTTTATCGACGAAGTGGGCCAGCTTATCTTCAAGTTCTTCATGATAAGAAGTATTACCGGACATCATGCGCGACCCCATTGGGTAGGCCAACCCCCACTCTTGGGTCGCTTCCGTATCGATTTTGCGAACTTCCGGATGGTTGGCAAGCCCCAAGTAGTTGTTGATACTCCAGACTACCCGGTCTTCGCCTTGGAATTTCATCTGGTTGCCCAGCTGACCTTCCAACTTGGGAAATGTAAAGTAACCGTGTCCATCTTCTGAAAATCGTCCTAACGGCCCCTGTTTATTATTTAATTTATCGAATAGATCCATATCGTTTGTTTTTAACCCACCAGTCTGTAAAACCTTAACTCAACAAATTTACATTAAAATTAGAATTCGGAAAAATTTTATTCAATTTTTTATTGCACAATAATATGAAACATGTCAAGTTCGTTAAACACTATGAACATTCATAATTGGTTGAGTAATTCGCTAAATTTGCCCCCAATATTTTATAATTAACTATGATGATTGCTCGCTATACCGCCGTATTCCTCTTTTTATTATTGGTCTTCAATGGGTGTGATCCCTATAAAAAGATCAAGCAGAGCAATGATATGGAGTTGAAGTACAATAAAGCTAAAGAGTATTATAACCAGGAGGAATGGGATAAAGCTATTCCACTGTTCGAGCAGCTGATCAATATTCGTAAAGGGACGCAGAACATTGCTGAACTGTATTATTATTTTGCCTACTCTTATTTCGGCAAAAACAGTTATCTGCTGGCCGCCTACCACTTTAAGAAGACAGCTCGCACCTACCCGAAGAGCAAGTATGCTGAGGAGTGCCTTTTTATGTATGCCTATTGCTATTACCTGATGTCACCCTCTTATCATTTGGACCAAAAATTTACAGAAAAAGCGATCAGTGCATTTCAGCTCTTTGTCAATAAGTATCCTAATAGTGACCGGGTGAAGCGTTGTAATCGATATATTGACAAGCTGCGCGAAAAACTGAAAAAGAAAGCCTTCGAAAGTGCCCGCCTCTATTATAAAATCGGCTATTATCAAGCTGCCACCGAAGCACTGGGCAATGTATTGGAGAAATACCCCGACATTGCTTATAAAGAAAAAGTAAATTTCTTAATTTTGGAATCACGTTATAAGTTGGCGAAAAACAGTATACAAGAGAAAAAGCGCCGGCGATACCAGAAAACATTACAAGCTTACAGAGATTTTAAAGAGCAATTTCCGAATAGCGAATATATGGGAGATGCCCAAGATATTCGTCAAGCTACTCAAAAATACTTAAACCAATAAATTATGGCTGATTTAAAGAAAATTGAAACGTCACCTTATTTACGGACACAAGAATTGGATGAAATTAATGATGTAACCGGCAATTTGTACGAGTCTATTGCTGTTATTGCCAAGCGGGCCAACCAGATCAATAATGAACTGACGGAAGAGATCAAGGAAAAACTGGAAGAGTTCGGATCTTCTACCGATACGCTGGAAGAGGTCCATGAGAACACCGAACAGATCGAAATTTCCAAATTCTACGAAAGAATGCCCAAACCATCCCTATTGGCGACGAAAGAGTTTTTAGAGGATAAGATCTATTTCCGAAATCCTCACAAAGAAGATGGCCAATCCGACACTTAAGGGAACCCACTTATTATTAGGAGTATGTGGTAGTATTGCCGCTTATAAAAGTGCTTATCTCACCCGCTTATTAGTTAAAGAAGACATGGATGTGCAGGTGGTGATGACCCCTGCTGCTACAGAATTTGTTACGCCTCTCACCTTTTCTACACTCTCTCGACACCCGGTACTTATTGATTTTATGGAGGGCGATACCGGTACTTGGAATAACCATGTGGAGTTAGCCCAATGGTCGGATTATTTTCTGGTCGCTCCCTTAACAGCTCAAACCCTTGCTGCTTTTGCAAACGGTTATTGCAGTAATTTATTAAGTGCTGCTTATTTGTCGTATACCGGCCCTGCTTTTTTGGCCCCGGCTATGGATCGCGATATGTTTGAACATGAAACGACGGCTACTAATCGGTATACGTTGCATAGACGGGGGGAACATATTATTACGGGGGAAGAAGGCGAGTTGGCTAGTGGTTTGGAGGGGAAAGGTCGAATGGCAGAACCGGAACAGATCGTAGAATATTTAAAAAAACACGTTCCGCCACCTTCCGAAAAGACACCGCCTGAGGAGTTGACAGCATCTGAACGAGCACTGCTGGAGGGAAAACATGTAATGGTGACGGCAGGCCCGACCTATGAACCCATTGATGAGGTGCGGTTTATTGGGAACCGGTCGTCCGGGAAAATGGGGTTTGCTATTGCGGAAGTGTTAGCTGGCTATGGAGCGGAAGTGACGCTCGTCACCGGTCCTACTGCTTTGTCAGCTTATCATCCGGCTATTACGCGGGTCGATGTGAATACTGCTCAGGAAATGTATGACGCCTGTCATGAGCACTTTGGCGATATGGATGTTACAATAGGGGCAGCGGCCGTGGCTGATTTTAAGGTTGACCGGGCAACAAAAGGGAAGATCAAGAAGCGGGAAGGGGTACCGCAGCTTCAATTCACAGCTACTCCGGATATCCTGGCTTCGCTGGGGAAGAAAAAGCAATCGGATCAAGTGGTAGGGGGATTTGCCTTAGAAGAAGAGCATACAGTGGAGAAAGCGCAAAAGAAACGCGATGAGAAACATTTGGATTTTATTGTGTTGAATGCTTTATCCGAGGAGCAGGGAGGGTTTGCTGCCGACCAAAACAAAGTGAGCTTTATCAATAGAAATGATGAAGTAGAACACTTTTCCCTCAAAACAAAAGGGGCGGTAGCACAAGATATCACAAAAAAGATCGTTGAATTATTAAATCCTTCTTAAAAAATATGGTACAGCGTTTAATTTATTATTGTATGTTGATAGGGGGGCTGTTGCTGTGGTCCGGAACTGTAGGAGGACAGGAATTGAATATGGAGGTGACCGTCAACGCTCAACAAATAGGAGTGAGTGATAAAAGTGTGTTCAATACGCTGGAAGAAGAAGTGCAAAAATTCATGAATTCCCGGAAATGGATCGATGATAAGTTTAAAGAAAATGAACGGATCGATTGCAATATGCTGATTACGGTCAATAGCTATAATTCTTCCACGCACAAATTTACGGCTTCGGCAACGATTCAATCCAACCGACCGGTATATAATGCCAGTTATCAAAGCTTGCTCTTGAATCAGGTAGATGAGAATTTTAGTTTTGAATACCAAGAGTTCCAGCCGATCGTGTTTAATGAGAACTCTTTTAAGTCGAATCTCTCTTCTTTATTGGCCTATTATGCGTATTTGATCATCGGCTTGGATTACGATACTTTCGGAAAACTGGATGGCACCCCGTACTTTGAAAAGGCCAAAACCATAGTAAATAACGCTCAAAGTAGTGGTAAAAAAGGGTGGAGCCCCGATGATAGTAAACAGAAAAATCGGTATTGGATCATCGAAAGTTTGTTGAATCCCAACCTGGAACCCTACCGCAAAGCTAATTACAAATATCATCGCAAAGGGCTGGATATGATGTATGATAAGGCGGAAAAAGGGCGCCAAAATATCTTCAGTGCCCTGCAGCAGTTAAATAAAGTCTATCAACAGCGTCCGCAATCAGTGTTGTTCCAAATATTCTTTTCGGCCAAGTACGATGAGCTGATCGGCATATTCCAAGAAGCGCGTCCTACTGTCAAACAAAAAGCCGTACAGTTGTTGAGTAAAATGGATGCCTCGCATTCTAAAGAATACCGCAACATATTGAAGTAATCGATAGCGGTTGCTTTTTCGTTAATTATAGTTTTTTATGTCTTTGGGCTCTTGGTTGCGGAAAATAACCTTTTGCGTTTTCTCGCCCGTGGAGTCAAAATTGATCTCTGTTGCTTTTTTATATCCTTCTTCATACTTCCCCTTTACTTGCAGCGTACCGCTCGGGTAATAATATTGCCAGTTTCCACTTTTTTTGCCGTGCTTAAATTGCCCTTTGGTTTTTAGCGAACCTACCTCGTAGTAAGCTTTAAAAGACCCGTGCTCTTCGCCTTCTTTATAGTTGACTCGCTCTTCCAGTTGACCGGATTTATAATAGTATTTCCAAACCCCGGTCAGGTCGTTTTGGTCATATTGTCCCTCCTCTTTTAAGGTCCCGTCTTTGTAATATTTTTTATACGGTCCATGAAACTTACCGTCTTTATGCGTTTCCTCGATAAATAATTGATCGTTTTTATAGTAGAGGCGTCGCTTCCCCTCTAACTTACCTTTTTTGTATTCGGCTTTTTCTTTTAGCCCGCCGTCCTTATAAAATACTTTGTAGGTGCCGTCTTTTAAAGAGGTATCTTCCTTTTTTATGACTTGATATTTCTCTTTGAGTTGTTTTTTATTCTTGCCGTACCACTTTTTTACCGTTTCTTTTTGGGAGGTTTGGCAGGCAAAGAAGATACAAAAGAAGATGAATAGCGTTTGATAGTTATTATTCATAAGTAACTAAGGTTTTAAAAAACGAATAAATGTCCTTTCTTTGTTTCTGTGAAGATACTAAACTGCTAAAACATATCAAAAATGAATAATAACCAACTTAAAAAGCAGGTGACAACAGCCTGGGAAAATGAAGATAAGCGCAAGACGAAAGCTACTCGTCAAGCAGTAGAAGAAGTCATAGAGAAATTGGATAAAGGAGAGCTCCGGGTAGCGGAGCCTACGGCGGAAGGATGGCAAGTTAATGATTGGATTAAAAAGGCCGTGATCCTGTATTTCCCGATGCGCGAGATGGAAACCGTCAAAGTGGGGCCATTTGAATTTCATGATAAAATGAAGCTGAAAGGGAATTATGAAGAATTGGGCGTACGCGTCGTGCCCCATGCAGTGGCCCGGTATGGCGCTTATATATCGGATAATGTGATTATGATGCCCTCCTATGTCAATATCGGGGCTTACGTTGATGCCGGTACTATGGTTGATACCTGGGCAACCGTCGGCTCCTGTGCCCAGATCGGCAAAAATGTACATCTGAGTGGGGGGACCGGTATCGGTGGGGTGTTAGAGCCGGTCCAGGCTCAGCCGGTCATTATTGAGGATAACTGTTTCATTGGCTCGAGATGTATCGTTGTGGAAGGGATACGGGTGGAGGAAGAAGCTGTATTAGGGGCTAACGTGGTGTTAACCCAATCCTCCAAAATTATTGATGTATCTGGCGATGAACCTAAGCAATACAAAGGCTATATACCGGCCCGCTCGGTGGTCATTCCCGGCAGCTATACCAAATCATTCCCGGCCGGCCAATACCAAGTACCCTGTGCCCTGATCATCGGGCAACGAAAAGCTTCTACGGACAAGAAAACCTCCTTGAACAAGGCTTTGCGCGAATACGAAGTAGCTGTTTAGTAGCAAAGCGAGAACAGTTTATCGGGCGTTCGATTACTAATCATTATGAGCATGGATAAACAGCGCTATACGCAGCTGATTAAAGAAGAAGCTTATCGCCTGGGCTTTCAACATTGCGGCATATCGGAAGCTAAAAAGCTGGACGAGGAAGCTCGCGAGTTGGAAGAGTGGCTGAACCAGGGGCACCACGGCCAGATGAAATGGATGGAAAACCATTTTGAAAAGCGCATCGACCCCCGTAAGCTGGTGCCCGGGGCAAAGTCGGTTATTTCTGTATTGCTCAATTATTATACCGAAGCTGAACAAAAAGATCCGGAAGCCCCCAAAATTGCTAAATATGCTTATGGCCAGGATTATCACCCGGTGGTCAAAAAGAAATTGAAAGCACTCCTGCGGTTTATCCGCGATAATATAGGTCATGTCGAGGGGAGAGCATTTGTGGATTCGGCCCCTGTGATGGACAGTACTTGGGCAAAACGGAGTGGGTTGGGTTGGAAAGGAAAAAATACTTTACTCCTTAATCGACAAGAGGGCTCGTTTTTCTTCGTCGGCGAACTGATCGTCGACTTACCGTTAGAGTATGATGCCCCGATGAAAGATTATTGTGGTACTTGTACCCGCTGTATCGATGCTTGCCCGACTGATGCTATTTATGAACCCTATAAAATCGATGGTAGCAAGTGTATATCGTATTACACCATTGAATTGAAAGATGAATTGCCGGATGAAATGGCCGGTAAATTTGAAAATTGGGCGTTCGGCTGTGATATCTGTCAACAAGTGTGTCCGTGGAATAAATTTGCTGAAGAACATGAAGAACCCGCTTTGGATCCAATACAGGAGATATTGGATATGACGAAAGAAGATTGGGAAGAGATCACCAAAGAAACGTTTGACAAGGTATTTCGCCATTCTCCCCTCCGCCGTGCGAAATATGAAGGCATAAAACGCAATATGCATTTCCTGAAGCAGTCACCTCCCGCCTCCTCCACTTGATCTCCATCGGGATGATTTATTTTTCTTCACCTATATAACTTTTCAAAGTTAATAAAGTTGTAATAAATTAGTATAATTTGTTATTTTTTACTTATGAAAGAAGAAAAGAAAAATTTATTAGTTCATATTGCTGGTGTATTAGGGGGGATCGGGGCAACTATCGTGGTGATTATTGTTTATCAATTTGATATTACCTTTCAAACCCAGATTGCTTTCTTGTTAGCTGCTTTGGGCGTGATGTTCGGAGCGGCAGGATGGGCCCTCAAAGAAAATGAGGCTGAAAAACAACCGATAGAACCGGCTACTAGAATATTATGGACCAGTGTGTCTCTTCTGATCCTTGGCTTCGGAATAATACCCTATATTAAAGCTTGGGGAGAAAAATTATATCCGGGACAATATGTGTTTCTCGTCTTTGTGATCCCCATTTGTTGCTTTATTGTATGGGTTTCGGCCAAAAGCGGTAGTAGCGATCCCCGAGAAGCCAACTGATAATTTTTATATTTGCTTTCCTTTTCCCTACTTTTGTCATCTATGGATGCTTCTTCATTGAATGAAATATTTTTCGGGAATACCGTGTATGAATATCTGGTAGCCCTCGGTATCTTTGTGATCTGTCTCATTTTGGTTTTTATCTTCAAATGGCTCATTCTCCGCCAACTGGAGAAAAGGGCTTATGCCACGGAAACTTCCTTTGATGATTTGATGGTTCGCATCGTCCGTAAAGGACTAGTCCCGGTCCTTTTCTACGGAGCCTTTTATATGGCCGTCCAGGGATTAACCTTGCCGCTTTCCCTCGCAAAATTGATCGATGTATTGGGAGTTATCGCTTTGTCGGTGATCGGTATTATGACAACTGCTGAAATTTTGGAATGGGCGGTAGAAACCTTTTGGATTAGGAAAGATGATCAGGAACAGCGATTACGGAGCTTCCGGGACTGGTTTACATCATGAAAGCGGTGATATGGATCGGGGGGATTCTGTTTATGTTGAGTAACCTCGGGTTCAATGTAACCACCGTTTTAACAGGGATGGGCATTGGCGGAGTAGCGATCGCCCTGGCTTCGCAAGCTATTTTAGGAGACTTGTTTAATTACTTTACCATCCTGTTCGACCGGCCCTTCGAAGTCGGCGACTTCATCGTTATCGATAATCACTGGGGAGAAATAAAACGCATCGGTATACGTTCTACCCGAATAGATTTATTGCGCGGAGAAGAATTGGTGGTCTCTAACACCGACCTGACCAATTCACGGGTACAAAACTTTAAAAAAATGCAAAAGCGCCGGAATGTTTTCCAAATAGGAGTAACCTATCAAACTAAAAAAGAACATTTAAAAGAGATACCAACGATCATCAGAGAAATAATAGAAAATATGGAACTAACCGAGTTCGGGCGCTCCCATTTTTCAGGGTATGGTGACTTTAGTCTGAATTTTGAAACTGCCTATTATGTCACTTCCCAGGATTACGATGAATTTATGGATGTACAGCAGGAGGTCTATTTAAAAATTTACGATGCTTTTAAGGAAAAAGGAATAAGTTTTGCTTATCCCACTCAAACCTTGTTTGTTAATAAGACGAATGAAAATTCATGAACCCCTCCTCCCCGGTGCACTTGTTTTCTCCCCTAAGTTAATGATCGGTCCCGGATCGTCTATTTGATGTTGGATCAGGTAAGCTCCCACATTAGACCAGCGAGCACTTTCATCCAAAATGTGACTGTCGGTACTTATAGTGATCATGGCGTTGTCGATTAATCTTTTGTCCGGGCTATATACGAGTTCTGCCTCCCACGGCCAATTTTTCTCTTCGGCAGCATCATAAATAAAACCTTTTAATCGGCCACTGTTACTGACCGGCTTATCGATCAGCCATTTCACTTCAGAAACTTTGAGTGTTTCTAAAGTTTCTCCGATAAGTTGCAAGGCGGGAAAAGTTTCTTCAACGCGCCGGTAGGTACCGTGCACACTGGAAAGGTCGCGGTAGCATTGATCGCGACCGATAAACAGGAAACCGTGCGATAAGGCACTTTCAATCGTGATCAGTAAGTTGTAAGCATCGATACCTATACTGGCTCCGCTTAATTTATTGATCGGAACCTTATGCGATTGGCGGTACCGCAACGATTGATCGGAACAGGCACTGCGCCGGATAGCAGATAGTTGGCGCTTTTTGAACTGAAATTTGTCACCGACGAGCTTCAAAGCTGCCTTCGGCGGATAATCATGCGTTAATAGCCAAGAGTATTCAGCGACGGCTGTTTGTAGTTGAGGAATAACAGCGGAACGGAAGATTTTTCTATCATTAGGATGAGGACCGCGATGTTGGCGTGTGTCGGGCATCTTATCAAGATAAGCAAAAATTGAATATTTGTTTTAGAAAAAAGGAGTCCAAAACCTCTCATACTAAAATATAAAGTTTATGCTTCCCCCCGATGTATACCACTAGTGTTTTAAAATAATTATGCTTGTTTGTCCTTTTTAAGGATGAGCAACTGTAGTGAATAGAAGGGGATAAGGTATTCAGTAATTGACAAACCTTTTGCCTGGCTTTTTCTCCCGGTTATTGAAAAATTGGTATACCGCTTCTTTACCGCGTTTAATGAGAAACTTCTTTTTAGAAGTAGCCAGGTCCCGGATCATCGGACCCACCTCACCGATATCGATAGCTATGCTGCGCGACCAATCTTTGGGGTGCATATAGGTACGGTTGAGGTTTTTATAGAGTATACTGTAAAAGGATTTGGTAAAGGTAGTAACGTCCTTTATGTGATAAGGCGCCAACCCCTTTTGTTGTCTGTCGTATTTATGTTGACGGTGACGTTCAACCCGTAAACCCAGCGTATAGGGGTTATGGTTGCCCTCTGAAGCCCATTGATCATCGGGGCTGTATTGGGTACTGTCAAACAGGTGAATAGGGTAGTTGGCAACAATACCGCCATCAACCATCACATTGAGGTCCTCGGTCGTAGAGGGGTTTTCCACCACTTCCAATGAGTCATTCATAAAAACGGGTTTAAAATAAAAAGGGATAGTGAGCGAGATACGAATAGCAGTTTTAACGGGAACATGAGGAGTGGTTTCGGCAGAGAATATGATAGCTTTCTGTTGGGTAAGATTGGTTCCCGTTACATAGAGATCGGGAAGGTGGGTACTATCGCTGCGGTGGTCCAACTCTTCTAAAGTTATTGTGGCATCTCCCGTTTTTTGAGCGATACACTGGCCGATCCATCGTTCCAGGCGATCTGCTTTAAAAAGACCGTAGTAGTTACTGAATCGGAAGGGTATACCTACGATCCAGGGGGCTTGTTGCACTTTAGTGAGAGAAGTGTGAAGCACCAGGTCCCTGATTTCTTTTGGGGTAAATCCCACGGCATATAAGCCGGCTGCCAATGCTCCGATAGAAGTGCCTCCCACTCGCTGCACATGACGGAGTTTATTTTCCTTCTCCAATGCGATCAGGGCACCGCTGTAAGCTAACCCCCGTATCCCTCCTCCTTCGAATACTAAGTTACGGGGTTGCGCCTCGATACGAAGAGGGAGGAACAGTAAAAGGATAACAATAATGCCGAGCCCTCCTCTCCCTAAAATTTTCCTTTTATTCGATGCTTGCATGCCCTATAATTTTTTATAAAAGGTGGCTTGCGTTGCTAAGTTAGCGCTCAAAAATATAATTTTGAAACGAGAATGCAACTATAATGATTTTTAAATGTTTTATAAAAATGAACTACTTATGACGATACCTCAAAATTGGCAACAACAGGTAACGGTTGGCAAAGAAGTATTTATCGCCCCTAATGCCTCGGTAATCGGGGAGGTATCGCTGGGGGATAATGCTTCTGTATGGTTTGGAGCCGTATTACGGGGCGACTTTGACCGTATTATTATCGGTGATCGTTCTAATATACAAGACAACGCTACTGTTCATGTTGATGAAGGGGAACCAGCCCATATAGGGGATGAAG
>CAZIGO010000071.1:0-218 GCA_964538595.1 uncultured Chitinophagales bacterium
CGGTTATCTCCTATAACAAATTCTACACTCCCGCCGCCGAGATCCATAAATAAGCTGGGGACATGGGAAAGGGGAACCACTTGGCGCGCCCCATAATAAATAAAACGAGCTTCGTCCTCACCGCTAATCAATTGAACAGTAATATTATATTGATCATCTACTTCATTCAAAAACTGTTGGCCATTAGCCGCTTTACGCAAGGCTGCCGTTCCTACCGC
>CAZIGO010000071.1:228-2434 GCA_964538595.1 uncultured Chitinophagales bacterium
TGATATCTTTCTACATTATACTTTTGCATAAGTTGATGATAATGAGTTAACACCTTATGCCCCCTTTTATAAGCTTTATCCCCGATATTATCATGAGAATGTTGCATATTTTCAGCCAACAACACGGGGTCTATTTGACGGAATAAGATACGATAGTTCCCCTGGAGCTGCCGCTCAGCTACTAATAAGTGGAAGGTGTTGGTCCCTAAGTCCAATACGGCTAAGCGTTTAGCCATAGCGGTCGTTGATTTACCGAAAAAACCACTTCGTAATTTCTTTTAAAGAGGCCTTTTTTCCATACATTAAAATACCAGTACGATATACCCGAGCTGCTACCCAGGTCGTTCCGACAAATCCAATAACCAATAATACCATAGAGAGTAATAACTCCCATAACGGAACTCCGAAAGGAACCCGTGCCGGCATTACGAGCGGGGAAGAAAAAGGGATTATAGATGACCAGAAAGCCAATTTCCCATGGGGATTTTGAATAGCCACCATCATAATAAAAAACGAAAGTAAAACAGGAATAGTGATGGGAAAGCTAAGGGATTGCACATCCCCTTCATCATTAGCAGCCGATCCCACCGCTGCGAAGAGGGCGGCATACAATAGATATCCTCCCATAAAATAAAACAAGAAGCTAAAGATGACGAGCCCAAAGTCTAAATTTTGAAGTCCAGCTAATATCCGGGGGACCTCTCCGACCGCCGGTGCTGATGCCGGAGCTTGTCCTTGCAGAGCCGCCATTTGTTCTTGTATTTGTGCTAATTGATCACTATACACTAATCCTGCTATAATTTGTATAAGAAAGATAATCACGAACCACCCTATAAACTGGGTGAGACCTACCAGGGCTACCCCTCCAATTTTTCCCATCATCAGCTGAAAAGGCTTTACGGTCGAAATAATAATTTCCACTATCCGGTTGGTCTTCTCTTCAATTACACTGCGCATCACAATAGATCCATAAATCAATAACACGATATACAATAAAAATCCCACCACATATCCTAAAACGGTAGAGATCGCAGCATTAGCATTACGTTCTTTTCCCCCTTCACCCAACACCTTCGTTTGCAGCGATAAATCTACCGCTAAGTTATTAATAACGGTTTCACTGAGGTTAAGCTTTTCAATCTTCTTATCTTTAATCACCTGTGAAATAGCTTCCTTAATATGTTGTTGCTGTGCTAACCCAGGCTGTTTAGCAGAGATGTACTGAATACCTTCGGGACTATAAATATCTATATCTGGTATATATATAACTCCTGCATATCCTTTTTTCTTATATTGTTCCTTCAACAACTCCAGACTTTCTTGGCTATACTTAAATTTCAATGATTCGGTTTCCTGTAACTTATCTTTAAACAAGCCACTTTCATCCTTTACCACGATATGCTGAGTAGTTTCAGAAACGGTCGACATCAACCAAGGTACCAGCAGGAACAACCCAAAAAGGAAAGGGGTAAGCAAAGTAGTCAGGATAAAAGTTTTCCGTCGTACTCTCGTACGGTATTCACGCTTTAATACTAACCAAATTTTTTGCATAAAACAGCGTTATTCTTCCACGTGTTGTAAAAATACCTCATCCAACGAAGGCAATATTTCATAAAATTCTTGTACTTGTACCGACGCCCCGATGAAAAAAGATAAAATATCATTCGGTGTGCCCTTTTCATTTAACTTGACGCGGCAACCTTGTTTATTTTGTTGAATAATATCAAACTTAGCAGGGTTGGTATCAGGAGGGAGTTCCCCTTTATACACTAACCTGAACTCATTTTTCTTATGTTGTTGCTTAACCGTATCCATCTCGCCTTCCAATATTTTTTTCCCCTCATTGATCAATAGAATCGTATCACAAATTTCCTCAACGCGCTCCATACGATGGGTGGAAAGAATGACGGTTACTCCTTTTTTTCTCAATTTTCTCATTTCTTCTCTTATCAGGTTAACATTGACGGGATCTAGTCCACTAAAAGGTTCATCTAAAATAACAAGCTCCGGTTCATGAATAAGGGTACTGATTAATTGCACTTTTTGCTGCATCCCCTTCGATAACTCATTAACATTGTTTTTACGCCATGCTGATAAATTAAATTTATCGAGCCATTTATCCATCTTATTAATTACCTCCCGATAACTGAGCCCTTTTAATTGGGCCAAGTAAGCGATATGCTCTTCTACGCCCATTTTGCCATAT
>CAZIGO010000071.1:2444-4156 GCA_964538595.1 uncultured Chitinophagales bacterium
CATATAAACCCCGTTCTTCTGGCAGATAACCAATATGCGAGATATGATCAGCATTTATTTGCTCATCAAAAAAATGGACTTCTCCCTCATCAGGATGTATAATTTGAGTTAGAATACGTATTAAAGTTGTTTTGCCAGCGCCATTAGGCCCTAATAAGCCAAACAACGAAGCTTCCGGCACATCGAACGACACATTATCCACCGCCACATGATTGGTATAGCGTTTAATGATATTTTCCATTCTCAAAGCCGACATGCATCACTTATTTAAAAGTTTTCCAATGTACAAAAATACCTACAGATTTTTGTCTTTCATAAAGCTATTTCTCCTTTATAAACATTTACGGCCGGTCCTACTAACCAAATATTTTTAAATGATTGGTTCTGTTTTTCATAATAAACCTTTAACCTGCCTCCCCGCGTTTGAATAGTGATAGGAGAATCCAAGGGAACATTACCGTAAATGACAGCACTCAAAGCACTGGCCACCACTCCCGTGCCACAGGAATACGTTTCTTCTTCTACGCCTCTTTCATAGGTGCGTACATATAAATCATCCTCGCGGTACTGTACAAAGTTTACATTGATACCTTCTGATTTATAGGGATCACTTTCCCGTATTTGACGTCCCTTTTCATTTACATCCAGCTGACTGACATCTTTGACAAATGTAATATAGTGGGGCGACCCCGTATCCATAACACAGGCTTCTCCCGTAAGTTCCCAGTCTTCTACGGGTTGCATTTCCAACGCTATGATGTCATTCTCCTCCATTTGTGCCCGATGGACTCCATCATAGGCTTCAAACTCAGTATCCTGGGATATAACCTGGTGGTGGTAAGCCCAATGGACAATACACCTCCCTCCATTTCCACACATAGAACTTAACTGACCATCGGCATTAAAGTATCGCATATAAAAGTCGTAGGAAGGATTTTGTTCTAATAATAACACCCCATCGCCTCCGATACCAAAACGGCGATCACATAATTTTTTATACAGAGTGGGAGCCTGGGCAGGCATTTTCCCGGAGCGATTATCAATGAGAACAAAATCGTTTCCGGTGGCTTGATATTTATAAAAAGAGAGTTTCATATTGAATGAACATAACAGTTATTCCAGCATTTGTATAGTGTAATTACACAATTTTACCAAAATCCAAAAATTTACTTTTCTGAAATTATAATAATAATGACCATTGACCGTCGTTAATCAAATAAATTGAATTATGTGGGCACAATATTTGCATATATATAACCAGCGACTTTCAAACATAAATTTGTCATCTATTATGAGTACAAAATTTTCTATAAGCATTGTTGCGGCAGCTTTAATCGGTGGCATGAGTAGTTTAGGCGTTCACCAGTTTTTGACAAGTAATAATACCTCTACTGCACAACAAGCCCCACCAACTACTACTAACTCTGCTCCCTCAAAGACAACGCATACAGTGGTGTCGGACACAATGTCAGGGAGATTAAATTTTACGAAAGCGGCCAAAAAGTCTACCCCAGCCGTTGTCCACATCACCTCTACTTACAAGCCCGACAAATATCAACGATATAAACGATTTTACAAGCGATATTTCGGGGAGCACTTCCGTTCTCCTTTCGGTCATCGCCGGCGTCGATTGCAACCGCGACAACAGTCAGGCTCAGGAGTGATCCTCTCGTCCGATGGATATATTATAACTAATAATCACGTGATCCGCG
>CAZIGO010000071.1:4166-10760 GCA_964538595.1 uncultured Chitinophagales bacterium
TTGAAGTGACGTTACACGATCGGCGGAAATATAAAGCCAAAGTGGTCGGCCAGGCCAGCTCTACTGATCTAGCGTTGTTAAAAATAGAAGAAGAAGGACTGCAATCTATTCAGTTTGCGAACTCTTCTCAAGTGGAAATCGGAGAATGGGTAGTGGCAGTAGGGAATCCTTTCAATTTGAACTCAACCGTCACCGCTGGTATTGTTAGTGCAAAAGGACGTAACTTACAGGTTATGAACGATAAGTGGCAAATCTCTTCTTTTATACAAACAGATGCTGCTGTCAACCCAGGAAACAGCGGTGGGGCTCTTGTTGACTTAAATGGGAATCTTATCGGTATAAATACGGCTATTGCCAGTCCTACCGGAGCCTATGCAGGATATGCCTTTGCTATACCGTCCAACTTAGTTAAAAAAGTGGTGACGGATCTAAAGAAATATGGCACGGTTCAGCGAGGGTATTTGGGCGTTCAGATCAGTAATCTCAACAATCAATTATCAAAAAAGTTGAATATAGAACGTCCCAAAGGGGTCTACATTGCAGATGTTATGGAAGAAAGTGCGGCAACCGGTAAATTAAAGAAAAAAGATGTCATTATAGCTATAAATGATAAAAAAGTGGAAAATGCCAGTAAACTGCAACAACTTGTTGCCTTGCATCGTCCGGGTGACGAGATAACCATCACTTTCATTCGAGATGGGAAAAAACAAAAAACGACGGTTACTTTAAAAAATCGAGAAGGAACAACAACACTTGTTAAAAAGACCCAAGATCAGTTATTAAAAAAATTAGGTGTCCAACTGAAAGATCTCACAGAAGAACAACAGGAAAAACTCAATATTAATGGAGGTGTTAAAATTACCGAAGTTACTCATGGTATTATACCTCAATCTACCAATGTGCGTAAAAACTTTATCATTACAAAAGTTAACAACAAACCTGTTTTTTCAGTACAAGATGTGCTTCAAGCACTAAAACCCAAGTTCCAGGATAATCAAAAGCAAGGAATACTGCTGGAAGGTATTTATCCTGAAAGAAGCGGAATATATTATTACGGATTCCGGCTGTAAGTGATATGCACTTTTATTGCCGTTTATTGCTCGGGTTCAAAGATAGTAAATTGAGCATCAAAAGGGTCAAAGTGGGTACGGAGGGCTTCAAAGAAGGTATCGCCAAATTGTAAATACCAGGCACTGAAATTTTCTACTCGTTCTTGCAGGTTCTGGCGGGGAAACAACTTATTTTTCATTTTTTCAATTTGATTGATCGCTGTTTCCTTTTTGTCCTTCTCCGCTTTTATAATGCGGTTTTCAATATTGTTGATCATTTTTTCCACTCGCTTTTGCCGGGCTTCTACGTAACCCTTTAAAGATTTATCGGACTGGCGGGCTCTATGGGCAATTTGATCAAAAAGTTGTTCCAAAGTATTCATTTCCGACTGTAATGGATGATCTTCCTCCATCACACTTTGCATATATTGTTTGACCAGTTTATCGGTCCGGTCAAAAAGTTGTGTTATCTCTATACCTAATTTTTTACGGCGCTTGCCACTTACTTTATCCAACCACAGCGCACGGCACTTTGTAATGATCGAATACCTTCTTCAACTCCAACCAGTAACTCACCTCAGCTCCCCCGCCTATATAACCTATATTAGGCAAAATTACCTGCTGATAAACCGGGCGTAAAATAACATTAGGACTAAATCGCTCCGGATGTTGTTTTAACTCCCGTTTTATCTCTTCTTTTGAAAAGGTAGTATCACTGTCTTCTAAACCTATAGCCCCATTCTGATTGATCAATCGATCTCGTTCATCTTTTAAATAAAATAAATTGATGGGGCGGGGATAGGCCTGAGGTTCAAAATGCCCGTTTTTATAAGTCTGTTCCAATGAACAGGTAGTTTCTTCAACTAAAGGGGTTGATTTCTGATTCAGCAACTCCTTTTCCATCACCGGTACAAACTGTTGTTTTAAGCGGGAATCATCAGGGTCGATAACCACCACCCCTTCTTCTTGAAATAAAGCATTGACCAAGTAGCGCGTCGCATCGGCCAAATTGTCATTTTCCAAATAAGCATTCTCGAACAACTCCTTTAATTCTTTTGCTCGCTCACTTTCTCCCAGTATCTCGTTCATCTTATCCAACGGCTCATTAAACGAGGCTGTTGACATCCGACCCACTGCCCCCTTGGCTGTTGAGGGATTCCATTCTACCGCTTTATTAAAGAGATAAGTGTGATTGATCTCTTTAAAATCATGATCTTCACTACCCATCCAATAGACGGGAACAAAATGGTAATTATCATATTGGTTGTTGAGCCGCTCTACGGTATTGATGACACTTACTATCTTGTATATAAAAAACAGGGGGCCACCAAAAATCACGGGCTGATGCCCGGTAGTAACGGTAAACGTCGTATCTTTTTTCAACGCAGTAATGTTCTCCTCCACCTCTTTCGCAGCGGAAACAGATCGGTACTGTTCGTTTAACACCTCCACCAGCACTTTTCGCCGCTCCTCATCAAATGAGGAGGCTATCTCCGGAATGGCATCGGAAAAACTTTCAAATCGAGGCGGAAACTTGTAAAAAGGAGCTAACTTCTTTTCTTCATTCAAATAATCCCAAACAATATCGTTAACGACCTTGGTCTGATCTAAAGAAATTCGATGTACACTAAGCTCCATATATCAATATTGTTCTAAAGGGTTTGTAGATGAATAAGTGTTCCAGCGCTATTCAGCAATCTTACCATGCAGATCATATTCCGTTGCTTCCGTCACTTTAACTCTTGTAAAATCACCTAATCGCGGGTGTTGGGACGTTGAATTGATCCATACTTCATTATCGACTTCTTTGGAGTCATATTCTGTTCGCCCGACGAAGCAACCGTTCTCCCGTCGATCCACCATAGTAGTTAACGTGTTACCGACCATTTGTTGATTTTGCTCCCAAGAGATATTACGCTGAATTTCCATTATACGGTTATAGCGCTCTACTTTCACTTCTTGCGGTACGTCATCTTCCAATTGATAAGCCGCTGTATTTTCTTCGTGCGAATAAGGGAATACGCCCAATCGTTCAAAGCGCACTTTCCGTACAAATTCACATAAATTTTCAAAGTCTTTTTCTGTTTCGCCGGGGAAGCCTACCATTAAAGTAGTACGTAAAGCGATCCCCGGTACTTTCTCCCGGATAGTATCGATTAATTCGTAGGTACGCCGACTGGTAATACCGCGTCGCATACGTTTCAAAACGGGATCACTGATATGCTGCAACGGCATATCTATATAGTTGCAAATACTATCGTGTTCGCGCATAACCTCCAATGTTTCCAGCGGAAATTGGGAGGGATAGACATAATGCAACCGGATCCAGTCTATTCCTTTGACGCGGGCCAACCGATCCAGTAATTCCGGTAATTTTCGCCGACCATACAAATCCTTTCCATAATAGCTCATATCCTGCGCTATAAGCATGAGCTCCCTCGTTCCTTGGCTAGCCAAGTGACGCGCCTCCTCTAAGATAAGACCTATCGATTTTGATTGATGTTTTCCTCGCATAAGAGGGATCGCACAAAAAGCACATTTTTTGTTACAACCTTCCGATACTTTCAAGTAAGCATAATGAGAGGGCGTAGACAAGAGGCGTTCTCCGACCAACTCATGTTTATAATCTGCTCCGAGCGTTTTAAGGAGGCGGGGTAATTCTCCCGTTCCAAAATAGGCATCGACAGTAGGTATTTCAGCTTGCAGATCCTCCTTATACCGCTCTGATAAACACCCTGTTACATATAATTTATCAATCTTGCCTTCTTTTTTGGCTTCTGCATATTGGATGATGGCCTCAATGGATTCTTCTTTCGCCTGTTCAATGAAGCCACAAGTATTGATTATAACGACCCCAAAATCACCCTGTTTACTTTCATGGACTACCTCTCGCCCGTTCGCTTTGAGTTGATTCATCATCACCTCTGAATCTACGGTATTCTTAGAACAACCCAAGGTGACAACGTTTATCTTCGCGTTATTGCGATGGGGCTTTGTTCTCAAGCTATTTCCTTTTTAAATAATGATTCCACGAACTCACTTTTGTCAAAAATACGTAAATCTTCCACAGTTTCACCAATACCGACGTATTTGATGGGTATATTGAATTGATCGGCAATACCGATAATCACTCCGCCTTTAGCCGTACCATCCAATTTAGCAAGAGCAATATCGGTGACATCTGTAATTTCAGTAAATTGTTTAGCTTGTTCAATAGCATTTTGCCCGGTCGAGGCATCCAAGATAAGTAACACTTCATGGGGAGCATCAGGGATAATTTTTTGCATTACCCGCTTTATTTTGCCCAGTTCACGCATCAAGTTTTTCTTATTATGTAATCGCCCCGCCGTATCAATAATTGCTACATCTTTATCATTGGCCTTCGCAGAATTAACCGTATCATAAGCGACAGCAGCCGGGTCCGACCCCATTTCACGGGTCATTACAGGCACCTCTACCCGGTCTCCCCAAGCTTTCAACTGGTCGATGGCAGCAGCGCGGAAAGTATCCGCTCCCCCTAACATCACATCTAAACCCTGGTTCTTAAACTTATGGGCCAACTTCCCGATCGTTGTCGTTTTCCCCACTCCATTAACGCCTACTACCATAATAACATAAGGGTCTTTTTGTTCAGGTATGGTAAAATCCGTTTGCTTTACCTCAGCCCCTTCTTCCATCAGTTTCACGACCTCATCTTTTAACAACGCTTCAAACTCCTCTGTATTCATGTACTTATCTTTCGCCACACGCTTCTCAATACGGTCAATAATTTTGAGCGTCGTATCCACCCCTACATCAGAAGTAATAAGCGCTTCCTCTAAATCATCCAACAATTGCGCATCCACTTTCGATTTCCCCACAACGGCCCGAGCAATTTTAGAAAAAAACCCCTGCTTGGTTTTGTGCAAACCTTTGTCCATGCCTTCCTTTTCTTCAGGGGGCTTTTCTGACTTTTGCTCTTCTCCTTTATTACTGCTTTTGAAAAAATCCAGAATTCCCATAATAGACGATTAAGATATAAAAAAAGCTTTCCGCTTGCCTATAATATAACAACAACGGAAAGCTCGTAAAATAAGTTCGTGAGAGCTCGTTATTTTTGTAAAATATTATCTACCTCGGATTTATGAACAATCATCTCTTTAAAGGAATATCCTCCTTTCGGGGTTTTGATCGTCTTAATAACCTTCACCATATCTTTACTACCCTTCTCCCGCTTATCCTTTTTATGTAATTTAATCGTCTTATCCACTTCTTCACTCTTTTTATCCTTCTTTTTCTTACGCTCCCCCTCTTGTTGATTGTCCTTTTTCTTCTGCTCTTGTGCTTGCTTTTTCTTATCGGCCATTATTTTTTGGTTTCTTTATGAACAGTGTGCTTACGTAATACGGGATTGTACTTTTTTAACTCTATCCGCTTGTTATCATTCCGTTTATTTTTAGTGGTATGATAGCGTGACGTTCCCGGTTTTTCCGTACATTCCAAAATGATTATTTCACGATCTCCCTTAGCCATAATTGTTACATTTTTATTTCGTAACCTTTCTTTTTCATTTTATTGATGTAATTCTGGATTCCCATTTTATTAATCGTCTTAATTGCTTTTGCCGTTGCTTTCACTCTAACCCATCGATCTTGCTCTGGTATATACAACTTTTTCTTTTGCAAATTAGGTTTAAACTTCCGTCCCGTCTTTTTGTTAGAATGAGATACGTTATTGCCGGGCAACGGCTTTTTTCCCGTTAAATCACAAACTTTTGCCATATTTTCAAATTTTTAACCTTTTTCTAATAGTGCTGCAAAGGTAAGCAGTTTTTTACAAAATTGAAAAATACTGCCCCTCTCTTAAAGCCCTTTACTACTTTATTTAATATATTTGACATTAAAGGGGAAAAAATATTATATTATTAATGTGTTCACAAAAGGAAAAATCATGTATCATAATCTTTCAAATCTCTACCGTGGTGTTATTATCGTACTATTAACATTTTTTATGAGCACAATAAGTTGTAATACACCCGGCGAGAATGAGATTTGGATCCAGGATCACGAATTCAAACCACAACGTAAAACCATTAATAAAGATCAGGAAATTACCTGGGTCAACACCGATAATGACAAGCATACTGTAGTAGACAGTGGAAGATTTAATAAAACACTGAATAGTGGAGAATCATTTTCTTACCGCTATGATTCCACCGGTAATTATAGTTATCGATGTGCGCTACACGGTACTACCGGCCGTTTAATTGTTGAATAAAGCGGCTTTCTTTTTCTAATCGCAGGAGCTTAGTATAAACTGACGGTATACCATTAAATTCGTCGATGGTATTGTTATATTAAGGCATTCAAGTATATCCAAAAAATCAGCCCCATGGCTACTGCTTTTTCCTTTAATGTATCCCAAAAACAATTAAAAGGGGAAGAAAAAAGAGTCTGGCGCTTTGATGCCAATTACCGATCCTTATACGATAGTATATATGATAAGACGCTCGTAAGTCCTTCCCGAGGATATCAACTATATCAATGGACTCAATATGCTACCACAT
>CAZIGO010000072.1:0-3587 GCA_964538595.1 uncultured Chitinophagales bacterium
GATGGAGAAACCTCAATATCACTTTACATCCTTTCAGCAGCGCTACGTCCAACAGTATGCAGAAGATTTCTGTCAGATATACAACAAAGCCTGGCAATTTCACCAAAAGTTTGCCCCTATTACACCGGACTATATCCTCAAACAGTTCCAGCAGATGAAACCTATCCTGGACAAAGATTTAATGTGGTTCGCTTATGCTGATGATCAACCTATCGGGTTTTTACTGGCATTACCCGATATCAATCAAGTGTTACAGTATTTGGATGGACGGTTAAATTGGTGGAATAAACTTAAATTCAAATGGTACCAATACCGGAATTATATAGACCGGGCTAAAGTATTTATTATGGGGGTTATTCCCAAATACCAGGAAAAGGGAATAGAAGCCGGACTGACGATGAAACCCATCCAACAGGTACGAGCCCGACAAAGTTACCAAGCCGTGGAGCTTTCTTGGGTTGGCGATTTTAACCCAAAAATGTTAGCGCTCCATAAAGCAACGGGCGCCCGTCAGATCCACGAACATATCACTTTATCCAAAACCATCAACCGAAACGACTTATTATGAAAGATATCACACATAAAAGTAGCACATTACGGAAAGCCACAGCATCAGCCGTCGTAAGTGTCAGCGAATCTTCTACCATTACAGCGATTAAAGAAGGTACCGTTCCCAAGGGTGACGTGTTAACTGTTGCCCGAACCGCAGGTTTAATGGGAGTAAAACGCACCAGTGACAATATCCCCGACTGTCACCCTATTCCTGTCGAAGACATTACCATAGACTTCTCTATCAACCCCGCCTTTCGTACCATCACTATAACGGTGTCAGCTGCTACACTCTACCGGACCGGTATTGAAGTTGAAGTGATGCACGGGGCCTCTATTACGAGTGTAACATTATATGACCTGTTAAAACCGATTGATGATTCCGTAACAATCGAGTCAATCGAATTGCTCAACAAGACCGGCGGAAGTGGGAGTTTCCATGATGCGCCGGCTCGGTCACTGACAGCTACTGTTATCGTCGCTTCCGACTCAATAGCCCAGGGTAAAAAGCACGACAAAGCAGGCAAAGCTGTTATTGATAAACTGAAATCCTGTGATATAGATGTTGTCCAATATAAAGTATTGCCCGATGAAAAAGATCAGATTCAATCATTAGGGCAAGAACGAGCAGAGCAAGGCGATGACATTGTTATTGTCACCGGCGGTACCGGTCTTTCTCCCCGTGATGTCACTCCGGAAGCTTTATCTCCGCTTATCGATACTCCCTTACCCGGTGTAGAAGAAGCTATCCGACAATATGGTCTTCAACGCACTCCCTATGCTATGTTATCGAGAGGAGTAGCGGGCCTGCATAATGCTACCTTACTGTTAGGACTCCCCGGCTCTACAAATGGGGCCCGAGAAAGTATGGAAGCCTTGTTCCCTTTTATCCTCCACGGCTTCCGAATATTAACCGGCCGAAAGCACCATCTCTCCAACAAGTAAGAAGAAACAGTATCAATAAGGAATGAACGGGCAAAAGAGATTAAAAAAACAGAACGAACTTTCCCCAAGAAACTATTTAGCCTCATCTCAACCAAATACAACATCTCCCCACGAAGACAGTTTTACCGGTACATAGTTTTAAATTTTTTTAACGAACCTTTTCAAACCGCGCTGTAAAATGGCGGAGGGCTTTGGGTTCGTAAGTAATGGAGAGTCCTTTTAATTGAGAAGCATAGGAGCGGATATTTTTAAAGCAGTTGACCACATAGTCCAAATGGCTTTTCGTATAGACCCGTCGAGGGATCGCTAGCCGCGCCAATTCGAGTGGAGGGGGCTGCAGATCACCGTTATCGTTATACTTCCCAAACATTACAGAACCTACTTCAACGCCTCGTATGCCCCCTTCCAGGTAAAGGGCATTGACTAACACCTGACCCGGGAAATGGTCCGGAGGCAAATGATCCAAGAATGTTTTCGCATCGATATAAACCGCATGACCGCCGGCGGGTTCCATTACCGGCACCCCAATTTTTTTCAACTCTTCGGCCAAATATTTTACTTGTCCTATCCGGTATGCCAGATAATGTGGATCAAACACCTCGTTCAATCCTTGGGCAAATGTCTCCATGGTCCGCCCCGACATTCCCCCATATGTTTTATACCCTTCCGTAACGATCAAGGTATTTTGGCAATCTTCGGCCCATTGATCATCACGTAAAGCTAAGAAACCGCCCATATTGACCAGTCCATCCTTTTTGGCACTCATGATAGCCGCATCAGCATAATCAAATATTTCCCGGGCTATCTGAGAAATCGAATGATTACGATAAGCGGTTTCACGTTGTTGAATAAAATAAGCGTTCTCAGCTATTCGACAAGCATCTACGACAAGGGGAACCTCATATTCATCACATAATTTTCGCACTCGTTGAATATTATTTAAGCTGGCCGGTTGTCCTCCTCCCGTATTATTGGTCAATGTTATAATAATGCCCGCTACTTGTTGAGGATATTGTTGTAACCAATATTGTAACTTTTCGATATCCAAGTTTCCTTTAAAAGGTCCAGGGGTTTCAGGTTTTAGAGCTTTCTCTACCGGGCAATCTATAGCCTGGGCCTCGGCCGCTTCGATATTGGCCCGTGTGGTATCAAAGTGAGTATTACTAATAAAAAACTCTCCTTCGCGAGCTAATCGGCCATATAAGATACGTTCAGCAGCCCGCCCTTGGTGAACAGGGAGAATATGGGGAAATTGGGTAAGGTCATAAATTGCTGACCGCAATTTTTCCCAGCTTCGAGCACCGGCATACGACTCATCGCCCTCCATCAGACGCCCCCACTGTTCGGTACTCATAGCCGACGTACCGCTGTCCGTCAATAGATCAATCATCACCTGTTCACTGCGGAGTAGAAATAAATTATGATGAGCCTCCTGTAAATACTTCTCCCTTTCTTGCGGTGTGGTCACATTAAAACGCTCCACCGTTTTTATCCGAAAAGGTTCAAAAGGGATTTTTTGATTCATAACGAACATTAATTTACAAGAACCCGATCACCTAGAATATGATAAGTCTCATAGTGTTATTTATTTATATATAACTCACTTGCCTGCTTACTATCAGCAGTACCATGCTAATAAACTCAATAAACTATTTTAGTTTCCATATAATAAGGGGACATGATCATTTTAACCCAACCCCCCTCGTACAAATAATACCCCCAATGCAACGGCTATAAGGGCTAACAATAAATTAAGTCGTCCCAACCAGCGAGCCATCGAACGAAAAGACTGAGCGTGTTGGCTTTTTGGTGCCGATTCCCATTGATCAGTAGCCCGTGTACCGACATAAAAATCATGGATAGCACTGAACACCACAATCAAACAAAAGAGGATCAATTTAATACCGATCAATCGGTAATAGGAGTCTGAAAACAGGGCATTTAACTCATAGGGGACTCCCCGCACATGCATATTAATAAGGCCGGTGATCAGTAATATGATCAACGCAATCCAACCAATGGTACGAAACTTCAACCCTGTTTTATGAATCAAGCGGGCTCGCTCAGGATGATTTTTCACAACAGGAAGTAAT
>CAZIGO010000072.1:3597-9701 GCA_964538595.1 uncultured Chitinophagales bacterium
GCCCACCCAAACGATAGCAGCCAGAATATGTAGATATACGTTGATCAAGTATCCTGTGTAAAGATCCATAGCTTAAAGATAAGTATTTCACAGCTAATAGTGAGGTACCTTTACTCAAGCATCGGTGACGGTTTCCATTTGAGGGATAGGTCGAAAACGTCCCTGGAAGAAACGGAGATATTCCGGTTCATAGGTCATAGCCAACCCTTCTATTTCATGCCGTTTTTGGTAAACCTTTTTAATTTTATCCGCCACATAATCCAGGTGGGTTTGGGTATATACACGGCGTGGAATAGTTAAACGTACCAACTCAAGGGCGGGATATTTATTACGGCCTGTGGAGGGATCCCGTCCGGCAGAAACGCTCCCTCGCTCCATGGTACGTATTCCTCCTTCAATATATATAGCACTGGCCAAGGCCTGCGCCGGGAAATTAGACTGAGCGATGTGCGGTAAAAATTGTTTGGCATTCAAAAATACGCCATGTCCGCCGATCGGTTGTACAATAGGTATATCTGCTTTAGCAAGCTTTTTACCTAAGTAATTTACTTGTTCCACCCGATGAGCAATGTGGTCATCATCAAGCGACTCCTTTATCCCCACTGCTAAAGCTTCCATATCACGTCCGGCCATTCCTCCATAGGTATGTAATCCCTCATAAACGACGACCCGGTTCTTAGCCTTCCGGAAAAGCTCTTTGTCATTCAATGCCAAAAAACCACCGATATTCACCATCGGGTCTTTTTTAGCACTCATCGTAGCGCCATCGGTCAAGCGACAAATATTTTTAACAATAGCTCCGATTGAACGCTCTTGCTGGCCTTCCTCCCGTTGTTGAATAAAATAAGCATTTTCCGCTACTCGTGTCATGTCATGAATAATGAGTATATTATGTTTATCGGCTACCTGGCGTACTTTTTGTAAGTTAGCCAGAGAAAGAGGTTGCCCGCCAGCCATGTTTACACAAGTAGCCAATGAAATATAAGGTATACGAGCAGGGCCTACCTCCTCAATGAGACGTTCTAATTTTTCAATATCTATATTTCCCTTAAAGGGATGTGAGTTGGCGGGTTCATGGGCTTCCTCCGTAATAACATCGACAAACGTTCCCCCGGCCAACTCTTGATGCAGCTTAGTGGTTGTAAAATACATATTACCCGGTACATAGTCGCCTTCTTCAATTAAAAGTTGCGAAATAATATGCTCCGCTCCCCGCCCTTGATGAGTAGGAACCACATAGCGATACCCATAATAATCATTAACTGCCTCCTGGAGGTGAGTAAAATTCCGACTCCCCGCATAGGCTTCATCCCCCAACATCAGAGCCGCCCACTGGCGGTCACTCATTGCAGATGTACCACTGTCCGTTAACAAATCAATATAAACATCCGCTGATCTCAGCAAAAATGTATTGTACCCTGCTTTTTCAATAGCTTTCAAACGTTCATCCCGACTCAACCTCGACACAGGTTCTACCATCTTAATTTTATAAGGTTCTGGTTGCATAATATTTATTTTGACTATAGTTTCGGACTAAAACGGCGAGAATGATATGATATGCGTCATGGATTACCCTCCTATACGAGTCATCGAACGTTGAGCGACATTTTGGCTTTCCCAATGTTCACTACCTCGCTGAGCTTTATTGTATAGTGCTTTTTCAATAAGCGGACGCACTTTTTCTTTCGCCCGAAGTAAAGTCAATAAATCATATTCGCGGCGGGCAAATAAACAATTGCGCAGTTTCCCATCAGCAGTAAGTCGTAGTCGGTTACAGGTATGGCAAAAGGGAGCTGTTATAGTACTGATGACTGCAAAAGTTCCTTTATGCCCCCGGGCACGAAAACTTTTAGATGTACTATTAGGAGCATCCGGTAATTTATGAATCGTATAATGACGACGAATCATGGACAGTATTTCTTGAAAACCCAACACAGCATCCTTATCCCATTCATTGCCCCGAAAAGGCATAAACTCGATAAACCGTACATGGATCGGCGATGCTTTCGTCCACTCGACAAAATCCAATATTTCATCCTCATTCATTTGCCGCATCATCACAACATTCACTTTTACATGGAAACCTTCCTTCTTTAACCGTACTATATTATCCCGGACCTGGTCAAAATGATCACGGCGGGTAATTGTAGCAAATTTTTCAGGTTGTAACGTATCTAAACTTATATTGACCGACTGGAGCCCTGCTTGCTTAAAGACTGATATATAACGGTCCACCAACAAACCATTCGTTGTTATCCCCAATTTTACCGGCAATTTACTTAAATCCCTTATTATTGACGCTGCCTCTTTCCGCACCAAGGGTTCCCCTCCGGTGAGACGGATCTTATCCACTCCTTCTTTGACAAATAGCCGTGCTAAGCGTTCAATCTCTTGTCGTTGCATCAGATGTTCAGAAGGGGTAAATGTGATATCCTCGGGCATACAGTAAGTACACCGAAAGTTACAGCGATCCGTCAGCGAAATACGGAGATAATTGTGAAAACGCCCATATGTATCCATTAAAAGTGACATCCTACTATTTTTAATTACCGGTAGACGGTGAATGTTGGATGACCTCAAATGTTTTATCCTGTATCACTTGACAAGCCAATGGGAATACCGTCGTTTCCTCTTTATGCATATGTAATTTCATCTGTTCAATAAGGGTACGTCCTTGTTCAAAAGCCAAGTCGGCTACCATACTTTGAGAGTTTTGCCCGGGTAATTGGCTCGATAATCCCAGGAAATTCAAAATCAATGAACTCAATTGTATAAAGTTGATGTGGTCATCTTCCATAATATCAACAGCCGTTCTATATTTACCTTCTTTTGTCATTTGACTATGCTCCCCCTCTTCTATTAAGCGGTCATGTAAGACGGGAAAAAGTTCCTTTTCTTCATCCCGGTGATGCTGTAGTATTTGGTTATCCATGATGTTAAAAAAATGACTAAAAGCCTCATTCACCTCCTCATTAATCACCCATTGTTGCTTTTTAAACGATAGCAAAGCTTCTTCAAAGTCGGCCAATTCCTTACGTATCTTTTCATGTTCATCGATATAACGTTGCAGCAATGGCGGCATCTGTTCATACGAGATCTGCTCCACATTTGTCGGTATAGCATAAGCATCCGGAGCATCAAAAGGGGACGTTTCCTCTCCTTCCAATTGATCTTTTTGATGAACCGGGTTGCCCTTGTTCAAGTTTTCATATTGCTTTTTTTTGGCGGCCTTTATTTTTTTACGATTTTCTTTTTTTAAAGTCATAACGCCTATCATTTAGGTGCAAAAATGGTAATGGAAACCACATTATTAATCTTCCACAGCCGGGGAAGAACCTTCCCCGGCGAAACCTTTTCTCCTCTTATCTTTAACGTCTATCTTCTTTAACAAAATGCGGTCTGCTATAATCTATAAACCATAATAGTTTTAAAAGTTTCAAATTAACAAATCCTAAGCTCGCAAAAGACGAAACAAGTTCTTACAACAACGGTGTATATGCAACAACACCTGATGGTGGACGGGTGACCTGCCTCTATTACTTCTATGTGAGTTACTTTAAAGGTATTTGCTTTACTCAACCCATATTATGATTTATATCATAAAACCTGATAAGATAGCACAATAGTAATTGCATTTTATCCACTCTTGCAAGTCTTCCTAATTACCATTGAGAGGAGCCGGAATAAGGTTGGGTCACTTCCACTTTTTGGATCACCGGAAAAACCACATAACGTTCAAAATATAAAAAACGGCTCAAATGAGCATCAAAGTGCTGTAGTTGCGTATATATGTCTTTCAAATAAGTGCGCGTATCCCAAGCGGGATAGTAGTAATTACCCGATACATCTCGCAAAAAATCTAATATCAACTTCATTATCGCATGATCGTATCGTAAAGAGATAATTGTATCTGTCAGGCGATCCCATGCATTAGAGGAAAGGGCTTCACTACATTCTAACACGGGCTGATACAATTCCTCCTTTTCAACTTTCCAATATTCATTTAACAGTGTACGTAGTTTAGAAATATACTCATCAATTTGTATCACTTCTGGATTACTGATACTATAGTATTCAACAAGCTGCTCCGTTTGCTGATCAATACAAGACAATTGATAACCCAGTTTTTTATGATAAATTGACAGGGAGTAATGTATCAGATCTTCGATATGCCATTTCTTTAACTTCCGTTTTATGTCCAGGGGCACTAAAGCAGCACTAAGTCATCAATCACCGCATCTACATCCCTGTCAACCTTTAAACAGGCCTCAATCAATGAACAGCTTTCGCCATTGAGCATTGTATTAAGCTGATACTTCTGAAAGATATGGTGGGCTTTCGGATGAAACCGTTCTATTTCTGCTAAGGGTAACGTCTTTATATCCAATAGTTTATTCTTTCTTTAAATAGTAAAAATGGTATATTCATTTAATGAACCGCCTCTTCTTTATTTGTTGATTCAGCTTCCCACGTAACTTTTGTTCCATACCCTTTTCGATTGTCGATCAATCGCATAAATGACGGAATTATACTCCAAAAGGTTCCATTCATTGATAAAGCAAAAGGATATTTTTTATAATATTGACGCTTTATTTTGTCAAAGAGGGATGGGGCTAACTGTTGAAATTCTCCTACATATTGTAATCCTCTTATCTTATTAATTTTTTGTGTGTTTACACTTATTGTGCCCGCTACTCGAGGGTTACTTAAGGCATCCTGGATGTGTTTGGTACTTTTTTTAGACTTAATCACAAAAATGGGTTTTTCCGGGAGGAAAATATAAAAGCAATGAGCACAATAGGGCTTATTCTCCACACAGGTACCTAATGTTAGTACGTTATTATTTTGCAAAAATTTTACAATTGCCTTGGGTATTTTTCCGGTATCGGACATAACGAATAATGTTTTTAAAGGCAAAGAGGAACCGGTGATAAGACCACCCACCACGGGATTTCTCTGCACCGGTCCTCTTTACCCGGATTGGTGAATATGCAAACGCGTGTTGTTAAGTAAATATAACCCGGTTTCCCCAAATCAAATATGATATATATCACCGACCGCTTTTACACTGTTTATCGCTTCATTATTACGAGGCGGTCTTCAATACAGCCAATGAAGACTCATGTTTATCCAATATTTGCCGATAATCCGATAAACTGGCGAAGTAATCACTCCACTTTTCAAACAAGTTACGATAGTACTCAATCCCTTTTTGGAGATTTTCCCGGAAGCGACGCAATTCCTTCATTTTCTTTTTGGAGGGGGCGGCCGGGCATTTATTCCACAATGAATTAAAGTAATCGATATACAATCTTAGCTCCTTGATAAACATATGCGGGCGATCCCGTTGTTTCAGGATTTGCTGCCGCCCGTAAATATGATCTACCATATCTTGTAAACTGACTTCTTCGGTAAAGTAGACAATATTCGGACCAGGACAAATCGATACGCCTTCGCCTTCCCGGCTTGTATCCAGACCATTAACTAATAGAGCCGAAGTGCCCAACCCATTACAAATACATGATTTTTTTACTACTTCGTTATACTTTTTCTCAAAGGTAGCTTCATCAAGATTCTGTTGTTTGAGCGCCTGGATTTTATAGTGTTGATAGAGGCGTGAAGCCGTACATATAGGCTTTTCGGTAAACTCTGTATTGAATAATTCCAAATACGCTTTAGGACAAGCACTGCCCGGTCGTTTCTTATCGATTAATCGTTGTTTTTCTTGTTCTTTTGTAGATGATTTCAAACTGTAGAAAGGAACGTTAAGAGGAGAAATATCGCTTAAAACCACATCTTCTACCCGGGCCCGGCATAATTGTTGACGAGTATTATCATCTACATTGGTAGCTTCAGGAACCAATAAAAACGGGGACCCCCACCCCACGCTATCCAAGTTATAGTTATTAATCAAAAACTGATGTTCTGCCGCTGTTCCCACTCCTCCTTGTGCCGTTACTCTGACCGCTGGAGGAATAGAGGGGATCGAGTATCCTTTTTGCTGTAACCCTTTCTTGTATAAATCAAACAATGTACTAATTAACGTTGTTCGTTCCACCCGGAATTTTTCCAGGATAGGTCCCATTAACTGCCCCGACGTAGCA
>CAZIGO010000072.1:9711-10745 GCA_964538595.1 uncultured Chitinophagales bacterium
TGTCCCCCACAATTCAAACCTGACTCGATCCGGTATTCAGAAACCCATATGCCTTTTTTAGCTAAAAACTTACCTTGGATCAGGGCCGATCGATAATCGCTCACTTTTAAAATCACTTCCTTTTTGATTTGCCCCGTATCATCGGGATAAAAATCTTCGAACTCACTTATATAACTATACAAACGCGGGTTCATCCCGGCGGAGAAAATGACAGCGGAGGACAAATTACTATGAGCAAATCCGCGCAATGCCGCATGAGCATCGTTATATTCATCAGGCAGCGGCGTGTCATCATCGTAATTTTTCTTATCCAACTTCGTCATAATATTAACATCAATACTGCCAGGTTTCAAGTTTTGTTGTAACCAGCGCTTAATGCGGGAAGGGACATAACTGTTCCGTTTTATATCACGGAACTGTTGTTTTAACTCAGCATGCTCCGGCAATAAACGCATATACTTTTTGATATCCGGATTGGCCGGCCAACCGGTATTTATCATGGACCGAAATTTGCGATAGACCAAGGATTTGACCAAATTTAAATAAGCTGTTATTCGTTGGGCCCGGTAGTCTTCCGCTTTATCGGTAATAGGACTATAATTCCAATGGTTTTGTCGACAATAAAAAGCCCGTAATTTTTCCATCAGCATATCATCCACTAACGAAATGGCCGATGAAATGCCATATGGGGCTACTTTTACGGGCGTATCGATAGAAAAACCGGTTCCCATGACAGGAATATGAAAAGTATGCATAGATCGTATAAAAGTTTGAACATTAAAAAATGTTAATAGGATAAATTTACAGCTTCTATTTACGGTTGATTATGATTTAGTTCATATCATTAATTGTTTTTTCTTAAAAAAACCGCCCCGTTTTTATTTATAAAAATTTGTAAAAATCAATACGGCTGCTAAATCAGTATCAGTCTATAGTTTTAAAAAGAAGTCGATTGAGCGATTTTTTACCTAGGTTATCAACTTCTTTACTTTTCTCGCTTAAGAATAGGATCGAGTGTCAATGATCATTGTTGC
>CAZIGO010000073.1:0-3411 GCA_964538595.1 uncultured Chitinophagales bacterium
GCTTGTGGTAGTTTGAACCCCGATATGTTGGAAGGAGAATTGATGATTATAGAAGAAGAGGATACGATAAAGTACGAAGATATTCCTCATTTCCCGGTTTCTACTGTTAGTGTACATTCCGGTGAGCTTATATTTGGTACTCTGAAAGGAAAGAAGGTGGTAGCACTGAGTGGCCGCTTTCACTATTATGAAGGGTACAGCATGCAAAAAATTGTTTTCCCGGTCCGGGTGTTAAAATGGTTGGGCATTGAGCGACTATTTTTATCTAATGCTTGTGGTAGTTTGAACCCCGATATGTTGGAAGGAGAATTGATGATTATAAAAGATCATATTAATATGTTGGGGGATAATCCGTTGCGAGGGAAAAATTATAAAGAATTAGGACCTCGGTTTCCCGATATGAGTGAACCTTATGATAAAGAAATGATCAATCGGGCGCAACGAATTGCTCAAGAACAAGATATAAAAGTACATACGGGTGTATACGTCAGTGTACAAGGACCTAATTTAGAAACGGCAGCAGAATATCACTGGTTACGGATCATCGGCGGTGATACGGTGGGAATGTCTACTGTTCCAGAGGCTATAGCCGCTCGCCATATGCGGTTACCTACTTTTGGTATGTCGGTCATTACAGATGAAGGATTTCATGAGGAGTTGGAAGAGATTACCCTGGAGCATGTAGTGGCAGCAGCTAATGAAGCCGCTCCCAAGGTAACTAAGATTTTTTCTGAGCTAATTGCATCGTATTAATCTGCTCCTCTACAATATATCAACAGTGTCAACCTAATTATTGGCTTATAAAATGGACAACTCAAAGGTATTAATTATCTTTATCCCGTGTATACGGGTGGCTATCATATGAAGTTTGATTTCCGATTTATTACGGCCGTAACCGGTAGCTTGCTGTTTTGTTTACTGCAAATACAAACGCTTAGTGCTCAACAGGAAGATACCACCCGGGATTTCTCATCGGCTGATATAAAGTTTACGACATTAGACCGAGCTTATCAGCTACAGCCTATCGATACCGGTTTAACCGGTTATCAATATTATAACCCCCTCAATGCTGCTATCGAGATACAAAAAGAGGCAGAGATCAGCGATGAGTTCGCTTATTTAGGTTATCTCGGGAGCGCTTATCAAGTTTTATCCCTTCCTTCCAATCCGGAGTTAGAATTTCAACTGGATTATCATTCCTTTGAAGCCTATTTACGACAACCCCGAGATTTGCACTTTTATCGTACCCCTACTCCCTTTACCCGGGCCAATTACATGTTAGGTCTGCAAAATCAACAGAAGTTTAATATTACCCATACGCAAAATGTCAATGAACGAGTGAATGTGGGGGTGAACTATGATAGGATTCGCTCAGAGGGATTTTATATTGATCAATTGGCCGACCATCAGTCGATCTCCTTGTTTAGTTGGATACAGTCTAAAAATCAAAAGTATAACTTAATGGTGGGAGGAATATGGAATAAGTCAACGGTATTGGAAAATGGAGGAATAACTAATATTGAAGCACTGGAAGAAGTGGGAGCATTAACTTCCCGGTTAGGAGTTGATGTACAAGATTCCATTCTTCGAGAGTTGGATAATAAAATAGGTCAATTACATCATAGTTGGGATTGGGGGTATTATCAGCAACATCCGATTAATGATACTGCTACTTATCGTACTTTTCATCCTACACATCGGCTAACGCATAATTTTCAGTATAGTAATTTCTATACCGTATATGAAAATAAAAGTGAAGATAGCTCCATTTATCAAAATCATTTTATTAGTAAAGATTCGACATACGATTCTTTGCGTTATACTAAAATTACTAACAAGGTTGCTTTCCAGCTTCTTAAAAGAAAGAAAAAAAAGGATACAGGTTTTGTCGCACGCAACCATACTTTATCGGCCGGTATACGTCATAGTTTGTATAATATTACCTATCGGGGTGAGCAATGGAAGTATACTTCTCAACAATTACATAATCTAACCGCTCTTTTTGAAGGAAAAAGGTATGCGACTCCTTCTACTCGATGGATATATGAAGTAAAAGGGCGTTATAGCTTGATCGATTATAATGCAGGGGATTATTATGGGTTAGCTGGGGTAAAATACCGGGGAGGGGAGCAAAAGGATACGATAAAAAACAAAGTCAATTATGCGTGGGAAAGTGGCATAAAAGTATTTCAAAATCATTTCGCTCCTTCCTGGAAATCGATGCGATATTATGGAAATCATTATCAATGGGATAATGATTTTCAAAAAATGACATTAAGCGGTATTCGACTGTTTTTAGAAATACCCGATTGGCACTTGGGTCTTACGGTTAATGGGTATTTGGTGCGGCAATTGGTGTACTATAGTGAGGAGGTGGAGCCCCATCAGTATAAGGGAAGTTTCCCTATGGCTTCTGCACAATTAACTAAAAACTTCCACTGGGGACAGTGGCATTTTGATAATAGGATAACATTACATTATGTAACTGCCGACAGCATTTTGCATCTGCCCCAGTTTCGCTCAAAACATAGTTTTTATTTTGAAAGTCGCTGGTTTGGTAATACAATGAAAACCCACGTCGGTGTGGATATTTACTTTCGCTCTCCTTATAAGATCAATGCTTATAGTCCGGCACTCAGTGAGTTTTATTTACAAAATGAACGACGCTATCCCCATCCACCGGTAACTGATCTCTTCTTGAATTTCCGGGTCAAAAAAGCCCGTGTATTTGCTAAAGCCAGCTTTTTCGATCAGTTTTTTCTACAAGAGGCCAATTACTTAGAAGTTTATCCTTATCCTATGCCCCCATTTAATGTTAAAGTGGGGTTTACCTGGGACTTTCACAATTAAATGATTGGTTCATCCTCTTAATATTGCTATATGTTATTAGATGATAAAAATTATCATTTAGAATTTTTTATTTTTTAGAATTATTTATTAAATTGTAGTTGTTATCGATTATTGTTGAAGTAAAAAACATGTATTATGCCTGATAAAGCAGAAATAGTTGAAGAATTAAAAAAGTCTTATTGGAAAGAGATCGAATCTGTGATGAATTACTTAGCTCATTCGGCTAATTTGGATGGTATTAAAGCGGAAGAGATCCGTGAAATACTTTCCCAAGAAGTGAATGATGAGATTGATCACGCCGAAAAACTGGCGAATCGGATTAAAGAGTTAGATGGTAAAGTTGATGGTTCCAAAAGTTTTACCCCGGAACAGGATAGTGGCCAACCTCCCAGTGATACGACAGATATTACCTCCGTTGTTCAAGGGGTGATTGATGCTGAAAAAGATGCCATCGAGCAATATCAGCGCATCATTAAAATGACAGATGGTGTTGACCACGTCACTCAAGATCTTTGTGTAGAGTTGCAAACAGATGAAGAGAAACACTTACGGATATTCAAA
>CAZIGO010000073.1:3421-10743 GCA_964538595.1 uncultured Chitinophagales bacterium
ATAAAGGGTAAGTAGTTGTATAATCTTTATCGTCTGTAAAATCTTAAGAGAGGGTGCTTGTAGAAGGCTTTGAGCCTTGTATTTTATTGTCTCATATAGGGGATTTGATTAAAGCACCCTCTCTTTTTTTATCAATTTTGATAAACTTTATTAAAGCAGTATTATCCTTTCCTCACATTCCCCCTTTTAATTTAATAGCTTGTCAGTAATCATTTTTCTTTTATATTAAGTTCCGATAGGGTGCCAAGTGGTTTTAGTTTCTTGTGTTTCCATAATGAGATAAGGAGATTCAGTAGCTTTGGAATGCCAATCGTTAAAATGCGCATGCACAAAACGCTTCACATTGCGCGCGCAATTTTTCTGGATCCGTTTTTTCTCTTTCTTTATATTGTCCCCATATACTATGCTGTTGACATCCATATGAGTGGAGAAGTGATCGATTAATTCTTTTTTGTACCCGGTGAGTATATTTACCACGCCGGCGGGAACATCCGAGTCATTTAGTATTTCAGCAAACGTCATGGCAGAGAGCGGATATTTTTCGGGCGCTAATATAACACAGGTATTTCCTCCTACTATTACGCTACTCATTAGGGTGATAAACCCTAACAGAGGACTATCTTGAGGAGCCATAATAGCCACTATACCAGTGGGTTCGGGTACTGAAAAATTAAAATGAGGGGTACTTACTGGATTGACTGCTCCTAAAACCTGCGTATACTTATCGCTCCACCCTGCATAATGTACAAGACGATCAATGCTGGTAGCCACTTCGCGTTGCGCCTGTTGTTTTGTTAATCCTTGTTGAGCTAATATATTATTAAATTGAGTACGGCGAGTTTCCAACATTTCGGCCATGCGATATAAAATTTGACCTCTGTTAAGGGGCGGGCGATCAGACCAGGAAGCAAATGCTTCACCGGCTGCTACTACTGCATCTCTGAAGTCCTTTCGTGATCCTCGGCAAACATTAGCTAATAATTTCTTTTTTTTCCCTTTTAATTTATAATACCGGCCTGATTCTGTACGGGGGAACTGGCCATTGATATACAGTTTATAGGTTTTGCGTACGTCTAGACGTTGATGTTGCAGGTCCGTCATAGAGTTATTCTTTTATTTGCAAATAAGCTGCAAGCCCTTGTCGACCTCCCTCTCGTCCAAAACCGCTTTCTTTATAACCACCGAAAGGGGCGGCCGGGTCAAATTTGTTGAAGGTGTTGGCCCACATAACACCGGCTCTTATAGCATTGGATACTTTAAATATTTTACTGCCTTTGTCCGTCCAAACTCCTCCCGATAAGCCGTAAGGCGTATTATTGGCTTTTTCTATTGCTTCTTCCACTGTTCGGAAAGTTTGAATGGTTAATACCGGTCCGAAAATTTCTTCATTAACAATCCGTTGTGATTGGGAGCAATTGTAGAAGAAAGTGGGAGGAAACCAATATCCTTTTTCGGGGAGGGAACAGGAAGCTTGGTAAACTGAAGCGCCTTCTTCTTTCCCTATTTTTAGATAATTATTGATTTTGTCAAGTTGTTGCTGGGAATTAATAGCTCCAATATCAGTGTTTTTGTCTAGCGGATCCCCGACTCGCAACGTATTGAGCCGGTCTTTTAATTTTTTAATAATAGTATCTGCTACAGATTCTTGTACTAACAAGCGAGAACCGGCGCAGCAAACATGACCTTGATTAAAGAAAATACCGTTGACTACCCCCTCTATAGCTTGATCCAGGGGAGCATCATCAAATATGATATGGGCGGCTTTACCTCCTAGTTCGAGGGTAAGGCTTTTATCGGTACCGGCCGTGGCTGCTTGAATTTTTTTCCCAACTTCGGTAGAACCTGTAAAGGCAATTTTTTGAATATCAGAATGATGTACTAAACTTGCCCCCGTACTTCCTGCTCCAGTAACAATGTTAACAACACCGGGCGGCAAGTCGGCTTCCTGTATTAATTCAGCCAACTTTAATGCCGTTAGGGGAGTCGTTTCGGCAGGTTTTAATACAGTGGTATTACCACAGGCTAAGGCCGGGGCCAATTTCCAGGCTGCCATTAATAAAGGAAAGTTCCAGGGGATAATCTGGCCACAGACTCCTACCGGGGATATAGATTGGTTGGGAAATGCATACGCTAATTTGTCGGCCCAACCGGCATAATGAAAGAAGTGTTTGGCTACCAGCGGGATATCAATGTCACGCGTTTCACGTATCGGCTTACCATTATCTAAGGTTTCTATAACAGAAAACTCCCGTGCTCTTTCCTTTATAAGCCGGGCTATTCGGAATATGTATTTGGCTCGTTCCTTAGCGGGCATTGGCTGCCAATATTTTTCATGACTCTTTTGAGCAGCCGCTACAGCTTTATCTATATCAGCTTTGGTTCCTTGACCTACTTCCGCCAATTTTTCTTGGGTGGCCGGATTATGAGTAGCAAAGTATTTCCCCTTTTCCGGGGCGACAAACTTGCCGTTTATAAACAACTTGTAACGGTCCTTTAACTCAACGTGGTCGGTGTTTTCCCGGGCAGGACCGTAATCCCATTTTGTGTTGAAGTTGAGTTCAAGACGACTATCTTCCTGTTTTGATTTCTCTTTCTGAGATTGATGGGGGGAGGTAGGATTATTATTAGCCATACTATATAGTTTAATCGTTAGAAAAGTAATTGAGAGATTGATACACTCCGGTCCGCTCTTTTTCAATTTGCATTAATACATCATTAGCTAACGAGCTTGCTCCGATGCGAAATAAATCAGGGGATAACCAACTTTCTCCCAGCGTTTCTTTGACTAATACCAGTAAACGTAAAGCATCTTTGGCACTTCGTATCCCTCCTGCCGGTTTCATACCCACTTTACGACCTGTCTTATAATAATGGTCTCGAATAGCTTCTAGCATGGTTAACACAACAGGAAATGTAGCAGCAGGCTTCACTTTGCCGGTTGAAGTTTTGATAAAATCAGCTCCGGCTCGCATAGCTAGTTCACTGGCTTTGCGTACTTTATCTAATGTACTCAATTCCCCTGTTTCAAGAATCACTTTAAGGCAGGTTGAGCCGCACTCCTCTTTTACAGCGGCTACTTCATCAAATACATAATCGTATTCTCCATCTAAAAATTTTCCTCGTGAAATTACCATATCGATCTCATCAGCTCCCTCTTCCATCGCATAGCGCGTTTCCTCTAATTTCACGTTAAGCCCTGTCATGCCACTGGGGAAACTGGTAGCGACAGAAGCCACTTTAATGTCGGTAGAGCGAAGTATGGATTGGGCGGTCTTTACTAAATTAGGGTAAACACATACGGCAGCTACGGAGGGGAGATCTTCTCGCGGTTCATGTAAGTGAATGGCTTTATGACAAAGCTGCCGCACCTTCCCTGGCGTATCATTCCCGGCTAACGTAGTAAGGTCCAGCATGCTTAAGGCAAGTTTTAGCCCCTTTACTTTGGATGCTTTTTTTATACTTCGATTTAATAATCGCGATAATCGGTCATTAACTCCTTGTTCATCCACAGGAGTGGAGGCGTAAAATGAGGTGCGTTGACCATTTAACGAGATATTGTCAGCGGACATACGTAAAATTTTGTTGGGGAGGTCCTGTTAATCAAATCTAATAAATTTTTATCTCATTTCTTCAAAATGCTTTTGCAAATGGGGCTTATACTTCCCGACCGGGAGAAAAAACTAATCAAGCTGAGCTTCGTAGGATTAGTTTAATTCATAAAATCTACCTATTTTTAAAGAGGTAAAAGATGGAAAATATGGCTATTAAAGATAAGATCAAGCAATTAGCACAAGATTATCATCAGGAGGTTATTCAATATCGACGACATTTACATCAATATCCGGAGCTATCATATGAAGAACACAATACAGCGGAATTTATTTCAGACAAATTAACAGAATGGGGCATAGAACATCAGACGGGAGTTGCTAAAACAGGGGTCGTTGGGTTGATCAAGGGTAAAAATCCGGGTAAAAATACGATAGCTCTCCGAGCCGATATGGATGCCTTGCCTATACAGGAGGAGAATGAGGTGGCTTATAAATCAAGGAACGACGGGGTGATGCATGCCTGCGGACATGATGTACACTCTTCTTCTCTGCTGGGTGTAACGAAAATATTATCCCAGCTTAAAGATGAGTTTGAAGGCACGGTAAAACTGATATTTCAACCTTCCGAAGAGAAGATCCCAGGGGGCGCCTCAGCTATGATCGATGAGGGAGTGTTGCAGAAACCCGCTCCATCGGCAATCGTCGGCCAACATGTGATGCCCCATATCGAAGTGGGGAAAGTGGGGTTTCGATCGGGGAAGTATATGGCTTCTGCTGATGAAATTTATATGACTGTCGAGGGAAGGGGAGGCCATGCCGCGATGCCTCACCGTAATATTGACCCGGTCGTAATTACATCACATATTATTACAGCATTGCAACAAGTAGTTAGTCGTGTAGCAAAACCTGATATGCCTACTGTACTGTCGTTTGGAAAGGTGATAGCTGACGGGGCTACTAATGTTATACCTGATAAAGTAAATGTAGAGGGTACATTCAGAACGACCGATGAACAGTGGCGGTATCGGGCTCACGAGAAAATGAAAAATATGGCAGAGCAGATGGCAGTTGCCATGGGAGGGAGTTGTCATTTTGATATTAGAAAAGGCTATCCTACTTTGGTCAATGATGAGTATGTAACGGATAATGCTAAAAAGTGGGCCTCCGATTATTTGGGAAAACATAATGTGGTAGATCTTGATATGTGGTTTGCTTCAGAGGATTTTGCTTATTATTCTCAGGTATTGCCGGGTTGCTTCTACCGGTTAGGAACGCGGAATGAGTCGCGGGGTATTATATCCCCTGTTCACACTTCTACCTTTGATATTGATGAAAGGGCATTGGAAATAGGTATAGGGTTAATGAGTTGGATAACTGTTAATCAATTGGCTCAGAAAAAAGGGCGCCAGAAAAAAGCCCATTGATTTCTCCTCATACAACGTTTTTTACATATTGCTGCGTGATTTTGCTTGTTACCGGACCAGGATAAACCCTTATACGCTATATCGGTGACCGGGAGCCTAAAAGAAAATCATATATATTCAGTTTTTTAGGGAAAAACTTGTACTTTTGTGCTACATTGTCATCGAATAACTGTTAATTTAAAAATGCAATAATAATGGGAATTCAAACAACTGCCTTTCGTTATCCGGTTTTTGGGCCGAATCGAGAGTACAAGAAAGCGATTGAAGGATATTGGAAAGGGAAACATGATAAAGAGGAGCTATTGGATCAATTGGATGAGATAGCAGCCGACCGTATTAAGTTGCAAGCGGATTATGATTTGGATATAGTGCCCTCTAATGACTTTTTTCCCTATGATTTTATTTTAGATCATGCTGTTATGTTCGGTGTAATACCCGATCGGTTTGATTGGAATGGAGGCGAAGTGGATATTGATACGTATTATGCCATGGCTCGGGGTACTGATGAAGCAGTCGCTTGTGAAATGACCAAATGGTTTGATACTAACTATCACTACATGGTGCCGGAAATCCGGGATACTTTTACGGTGACGGAAAACAAACCATTGAAAGCTTACGAAAAAGCTAAAGAAAATGGCGTGGATACTCAGCCCGTTATGGTAGGTCCTTTTACCTTCCTTGATTTGAGTAAGGTGTACAAAAGTATGGAAGGACAAACCCTCGCCAGTGGTGTTAAGGTGACGGAAAGTGATGATTTTGAAGATTTATTGATGAACTTGGCCGAGCTCTATAATAATGTTCTTCAAGAATTGCAAGAAGCAGGAGCTGAAAGTGTTCAGCTTGATGAGCCTTCCTTGGTATACGATCGTACGGAAGAGGAAATCGCTCTGTTGGTTAAAGCCTATGAACGTTTAACCAAGGACTTGGACTTGGATGTTTATGTACAAACCTATTATGAAAGTTTGTCCAATTATGAGAAAGTGGTGAATGAACTGCCGGTAGATGGTATTGGATTAGATATGAATGTTAATGAGGAGAATTTTGAGATGATTAAAGATAAGGGTTTTCCCGATGATAAGAAATTAATCGCCGGTTTGGTTTCAGGGCAAGATGTTTGGAGAACAGATTATCGAGAGATTAAAGACAAGATCAGCACCTTGCAGGAAGAAGTAGGACTCGATAATATCATATTATCAAATTCCGCTCCCTTGTTTGAGCTGCCGGTTTCTACTGAGCCCGAAAAAGGCCATGTTGATGACACGGTGTTGGAATTCTTGGCTTTTGCCAATGAACGACTTGAAGAATTGAAGGAGCTGCGCTCTATTATTAATGAGGACAAGGATCTGTCGGATTATGACTATCCCAGCGCCGGTGAAACCTTTAAAAACGAAGAGGTGCAAAAAGCGGTGAGTGAGATAGATGAATCCAATATTGGACGGTCCACTCCTTTTGAAGAGCGCTATAAAAAACAAAAGGAAGCCTTGAATCTGCCTCCTTTCCCAACGACTACTATCGGGTCTTATCCGCAAACTAAAGAAGTGCGTAAAGCAAGGGCTCGATATAAGAAAGGAAGTATCAGTGAGGAAGAATACAAAGAATTTATCCGGAATAAGATTGAAGAAATTATAGAGATGCAAGAAGAGATCGGGCTTGATGTGTTAGTTCATGGTGAGTTTGAACGCTCCGATATGGTCGAATTCTTTGGCCAGAAAATGGACGGATTTGCCTTTACCCGTAAAGGTTGGGTACAGTCTTATGGTACTCGAGGAGTACGACCTCCTATTATCTATGGTGATGTCAGTCGCCCCGAACCCATGACGGTCGAAGAAATTAAATACGCCCAGTCCTTAACTGATAAACCGGTAAAAGGTATGTTAACCGGGCCGGTAACTATCGTTAACTGGTCGTTTTATCGACAAGATATCTCTAAAAAAGAGATTGCCTACCAGGTAGCTCTGGCTCTCCGTGAAGAAGTGCTTGATCTGGAAGATAACGGTATCAATGTTGTTCAAATTGATGAACCGGCTTTCCGTGAAGGCTTGCCCTTGAAGGAACGAAAACAGCAAGAATACCTGGATTGGGCTGTTAACGCTTTCCGTTTAACCCATGATAAGGTGCAGGACGAAACCATGATTCAAACACACATGTGTTACTCCGAGTTTAACGAGATCATCGATGCTATCGATGCAATGGATGCCGACGTCTTATTTGTAGAAGCTTCGCGCAGTAAAGGAGAGCTGCTGCAAGTATTTGAAGAATACAACTATCAACACGGCATCGGACCGGGAGTCTATGATATTCACTCTCCCCGTATCCCTGAAAAATCGGAGATTGACACGATTCTCGA
>CAZIGO010000074.1:0-10542 GCA_964538595.1 uncultured Chitinophagales bacterium
GTCCATGCTGCTACTATAGAGGATAATACGCTCGTGGGGATGCAATCAACTATACTCAATAATGCCCATATCGGTAAATATTGTATCATTGGCGCCAACGCATTGGTGACTGCCGGTACTACTATTCCCGATTATTCACTGGTCTTAGGAAGTCCGGCCAAAGTAGTGAAAGAGTTGACTGAAGAACAAGTGAAGGGGGTAGAAGCGAATGCTCAAGAGTATGTTGAAATGGCACAGCGTTACCTTTGACTACTTAATAATTCAGCACAAAATGAAAAGATTGCTGAATAAAGAAACTTTTTTTTATATTTCACGTTAATCATAGTAGAGAATAACCTTTGAGGTAAAATAATTAAATGAAACGGATTTTTTCTCTCATATTGAATTTGCTTTTTGTTGGCGCCGTCATTGGTGTCCCGCTCTCGACACATTATTGCCAGGGTAAAATAGTGGGCAGTCAATGGTATGGTTCCTTTACCGATAAACCCTGTCAATGTAGTGGCGATGAGTGTGGGGAAGGGAATTGTTGTAATGATACTCATCAATATCTCCAAATCGATTGTGATCTCAACACCACCTCTTTAACAACGTTTACCCTCAATATCTTCAATAAAATTGACCTTCCCGCTTTCGTCTATCATTGGACGTTCGACAATGTTGTGGAGGTCGATGGTTTTCATAAGTTGCCCTTTTATGATCTTACCCTGTTACCTCAAGGGCGAAGTATATCTATTCTTCATCAGGTGTTTCGCTTATAATGACCATCCTTTTATATTCCGGTGACTAATAAACCGGGATTTTGGCGTCCTTCGGACGCTATCGCTTATCTATGCTTTTTTATCATGGCTGTATTGTAACATTCGTAGATTGAAAATTAATAGGATGGTCAATAATATTATTCGATTTTTCTTAGACAACAAGTTGGTTACCATATTACTGTTGGTATTGTTAGTGGGATGGGGGATCATTACGGCTCCTTTTAATTGGAATTTAGAAGAAATCCCCCGTGATCCGGTACCTGTCGATGCTATCCCTAACATTGGACCTAACCAGCAGATCGTATTTACCAAATGGCCGGGCCGTTCTCCACAGGATATTGAAGACCAAATCACTTATCCGCTTACCACGGCTTTGCTCGGGGTACCTGGCGTTAAGTCGATACGCAGCTCTTCTATGTTCGGTTTTTCCAGTATATACATCATATTTAAGGAAGAGGTTGATTTTTATTGGAGCCGTTCCCGTATTCTCGAAAAGCTTAATTCTTTGCCTCCCGGCACATTACCCGAAGGGGTTCAGCCTACCCTCGGACCGGATGCGACCGCATTAGGACAAATTTATTGGTATACGTTAGAAGGCAAAAACCCGAAGACGGGGGAAACCGTAGGAGGGTGGGACCCACATCGCTTACGTACGATACAGGATTGGTATGTACGATGGTCGCTGATGTCGGCAGAAGGAGTGTCGGAAGTAGCTTCTATCGGTGGGTTTGTGAAAGAGTATCAGATCGATGTGGATCCCATGGCTATGCGTACTTATGATATCTCCCTTAGACAGATCGTCCACACTATTAAAAATGCTAACCTCGATGTGGGGGCTAGTACTATGGAAGTCAATAATGTAGAATATTTAGTGCGGGGAATCGGCTATGTGAAAAATTTGAAAGATCTGCGCCAAGCGGTAGTAGCTGAGCACAACAATACACCGATCCGCATAAAAGATGTGGCTGTCGTTAATTATGGACCGGCCGAGCGCAGAGGTGTCCTCGATAAAGAAGGAGCACCGGCAGTGGGAGGTGTGGTGGTCGCTCGTTATGGCAAGAACCCCCTGCAGGTCATACAGAATGTGAAGGATAAAGTGAAAGAAATAGCCCCGGGCTTGCCGTCAAAACAGTTAGATGACGGCACTACCTCTAAAGTATCTATCACACCTTACTATGATCGTAGTAAACTGATTAAGGAAACATTGGGTACACTGGAATCAGCGCTTTATCATGAAATTCTGATCTCCATTTTAGTAGTGATTGTCATGGTGTTTAGTATACGCACTTCTCTTGTTATTTCTGGACTGTTACCTATCGCTGTGTTAATGTGTTTTATCGGTATGAAGTATACCGGCATAACTGCTAATATAGTGGCATTGTCCGGTATTGCCATTGCAATCGGTACAATGGTAGATATGGCCATCGTATTGACGGAGAATATTTTACGTCACTTGCAAAAGGCCTCCCCGGATAGTAATAAAAAGGAAATCGTTTATGGAGCTACAGTGGAAGTAGCGTCGGCGATTATTACTACAATAGCTATTATCATTATCAGTTTCTTGCCCGTTTTTACAATGCAGCAGACGGAAGGCAAGTTGTTTCGTCCTTTGGCCTTCACTAAAACGTTTGCCCTTTTAGCTTCGATCATTGTTACTATCTTTATTATCCCCACTTTTGCCCAATGGTTATTACCAGATCCGGGCCAGGGCAGGCGTATTCAAAAACGATTTAAACAAACGAAAAGGTGGTTGAATGGTGGACTTATTTTGGGAGGATTACTTTTAACCATTTTCAGTATCTCTTGGGCCGGTATCGTCATTTTTGCATTCGGTGTTAGCAATTTGGGGCGCCCTTTCCTCCCGGCGCAATGGAAAAATTATTTCCGGCATCTTAATATTTATATAGCGCTGGTAGCCATCACCTATTTATTAGCTTGGGAGTGGATGCCTTTAGGGCCGGAAAATGGGTGGTTTTACAATATGTTGTTCGTTAGTGTGATGATTGGAGCCTTACTTCTGTTGTTTTTGGGAGTGATCAAATACTATCGCCCTATATTATCCGCATGTCTGCGTTATAAATCGGCCTTCCTGTCGTTAGTAGGTGTCATTATTTTGTGGGGAATGTTGGCATGGTTCGGTTTCGCTGCTCTTTTCGGTTGGGTAGCGACGGGACTGAATCAAGGAGGTTGGGATGTAAAGCAAACGAAGGCTTGGCAGGCGATGGCCCGTACTTTCCCGGGTACAGCTAAAGAGTTTATGCCTTCTCTTGATGAAGGCTCCTTCCTGTTAATGCCTACAACCGTGCCCCATGCGGGTATAGAAGAAACGAAACAACAGTTGAGAAGTCTCGATATGGCTACCGCTTCTATACCGGAAGTGAAAAGTGTGGTTGGTAAGCTGGGGCGAGTAGAGTCCCCGCTCGATCCCGCTCCTATTTCTATGTACGAGAACATTATCAATTATAAGAGTGAGTTTAAAACGGATGAAGATGGGCATCGCATCCGGTTTAAGGTAAATGAACAGGGAGACTTTGTCCGGGATGCGGAGGGCAACTTAATCCCCGATCCCAATGGCGAGTATTACCGGCAATGGCGGGATAAGATTGAGTCTACTGATGATATATGGCAGGAGATCGTAAAAAAGACGGAATCGTTCCCGGCCATCACATCAGCGCCGAAATTACAACCCATAGAAACGCGATTGGTAATGCTGCAAACCGGCATGCGAGCCCCATTGGGGGTAAAAGTATTTGGGCCTGATCTCGAAACGATTAACCAGTTTTCTCTGAAAATGGAGAAGGTGTTAAAAGAGGTCCCCGGTATTCTTCCCTCGACAGTTTTCTCAGACCGTCTGTTGGGGAAACCTTACCTCAATATTGATATTAACCGCCAGGCTATTGCCCGCTATGGTTTAACAGTGGAAAGAGTGCAGCGTTATATCGAGATCGGGATCGGAGGGAATAAGTTGACGACTACCGTTGAAGGACGGGAACGCTTCCCGGTACGGGTTCGCTTTGCTCGTGACTGGCGGTTTTCCCCGGAGAAATTAAGCCAAATACCCATCCCGACACCCGACGGTACCCAAGTGCCGCTCGGCGATCTGGCCGATATCAACTATGAAAACGGCCCCAAGATGATCAGGAGTGAAGAAACCTTTAAGGTAGGATATGTTACGTTCGGTAAAGAAAAAAAGGTGTCTTCGGTTGAAGTGGTCAACCGGGCGAGAAGGGTAATACAAAACAAAATTGACAACGGTACATTGAAAGTGCCCAAGGGAGTACGCTATAAATTTGCCGGTGAATATGAGAACCAACAGCGAGCGGCACACCGTTTGAGTATTGTGATTCCTATATCGCTCATTATTATTTTCCTGATATTATACTTCGAATTCCGGTCGGTGCTCACATCACTCATGATCTATTCCAGCTTGGTAGTAGCGCTGTCGGGAGGCTTTATATTGATATGGTGTTATGGGCAGGAAGGCTTTATGAATTTTACGCTCTTGGGAAATAATATGCGTGATCTCTTTCAGATGGGCACCATTAATTTGAGTGTAGCGGTGTGGGTAGGGTTTATCGCCTTATTCGGTATTGCGGTGGAAGGAAGTGTCGTGATCGGCGTTTACTTGAAACAGATATTTCAACGACGACAACCGGATACTATTAAGAAAGTACGCCAGGCTGTCCTCCGGGCCGGTACGATACGTATCCGCCCGACGCTTATGACAACAGCCACCACTATCTTGGCCTTATTGCCCGTCCTGTCTTCTACCGGGAAAGGGGCCAATGTGATGGTGCCTATGGCAATACCTATTTTTGGAGGCATGATTGTACAGATCATCACCTTTTTCGTAGTACCGGTGTTATACAGTATGTGGCGGGAAAGAACATTACCTGATAAACAAGAATTACCAGAAAACGATTAGTTCGATGGAATATTACAGTAAATTACGATACGGATTACTCTTGGTAGGGTTGGTAGCTATACATTTACTACAGGCCCAACCGGTGTTGGATAAATATGTGGAAACAGCCGTCCAAAAGAACCCGGGGTTGCAGGTGGACTACCAGCAATATCAAGCAGCCCTGGAAAAGATTCCCCAAGTAAATACGTTACCGGATCCGCAATTGAAAGCCGGCTTTCTTATTCAGCCCGTAGAGACAAGGGTAGGGCCGCAACAGGCTCGCTTCTCAGCAAATCAAATGTTCCCGTGGTGGGGAACGCTCGGAGCAAAAGAAAGAGCGGCGGAACAGCAAGCACAAGTTCAAGAAGACCAGTATCAGGATGCCAAAAATAAGTTGGTTTACCGGGTCAAAAAACATTGGTTCCAACTCTATGAGATCCAGGAGATGATCCGTATCACGAGGGATAATCTACAAATTTTACAACAGTATAAGTCTATCAGCAAGAGCAATTATGAAACGGCGCGGCAAGGGAAGCAAAGTGGAATGGTCAACGTGTTGCGGGTGGATATGGACTTGGAAGATCTGAGAAATCGGTTGCAGAATTTGAAGAATCGGCAACGGGCTGTAAAAGCTGCTTTTAATGCTTTGCTGAATAAGCCCAGTGGAGCGGCTGTAACCGTAGCGGATTCGTTGGGGTCTGTGACATTATCTCATTCGCTAAGTACGTTAGTGGATTCGGCCTTACAACAAAATCCCCGGTTAGAGGCGATAGATCATAAGAGAAAACATTGGAGCTTCAACCAGGAAGTAGCTCGGAAGGCGGGATACCCGATGATGGGGTTGGGGGTTCAGTATATGTTGACAGGGGCTCCAACAAATATGTCGATGGGAGAAGGCACACAACCCGGTAAGGATGCCATACTCCTGCCCTTGCTGACGGTAAAACTTCCGCTCTATCGAGGGAAATATAAAGCTAAAATAGAAGCCGCCCGGTTCCAGCAAAAAGCGGTTCAGCAACAATATGAGCAAGAAGAAAATGAACTGGTGACACAATTTGAACAAGCTAATAAAAATTACCGCGTGGCTACTCGCAATATTGAACATTATCACCAGCAATTGAACAAAGCTCAACAGTCAGTTGAAATTTTGATGGCTAATTATCAAACCAATGAAGAAGAGTTTGAAGAAGTATTGCGCATGGAGCAACGTGTATTGAATTATCAACTTAAGTTACAAAAGGCCTATGTGAAACAGCATATAGCCTTTGCTCAATTAGAGTATTTATTTGGTAAACAATTTTAACTTAAAATAACGGACTTATGTTTTTACGATGGTTGCAACGCCGATATCTCATAGCTTTTGCTATTGGTTTACTTGTGGGAATGGGAATGATCTATTTTTTCGCCGCGGATACCTCCTCGCCCGCTCCAAAAAAAGCGATGAGTGATAAACCAGACAAGACGGATAAAGATGCGGTTTGGACCTGCTCTATGCATCCTGAAGTAGAAAAGTCGGAACCAGGGCAATGTCCGATCTGTGGAATGGATCTGATAAAGCGTTCCGCTACCTCGAGCCAGATTACTGACCAGGAAATAACGATGAGCGAAGAGGCAGCTAAGTTGGCTCGCCTGCAAACTTCCAAAGTTGAGAAGAAAGTACCGATAAAGAAACTTTACTTGCCCGGTAAAGTGGTGGAGGATGAACGCCGTATCAAAATGATCAGTGCCCGTTTTGGGGGGAGGCTGGAGCAGTTGAACGTCAATTTTAAGGGACAATATGTTAGAAAAGGTGAAGTGTTGGGTAAGATATATTCTCCCGAATTGGTAGCGGCGCAACAAGAATTACTTCAGGCGCTTAAAAATAAAGAAAGTAATCCCGAACTCTATCGTTCGGCTCGTAATAAGCTGAAGTTATGGAATTTGACGGAGGCCCAGATCAATGCTATCGAAAAGCGAAAAAAGGTTAAAGAAGTGTTACCGGTAGTGGCGCCGTTGACGGGCGTAGTAAAAGAACGAAAAGTTCAGGTGGGGGATTATGTCAAGGAAGGTACACCACTTTTTCGTATTGCCGGATTGAGCCGGGTATGGGTTCACTTTGATGTCTATGAGAATCAACTGAAGTGGATCAATAAAGGCGATGAGGTGGAGTTCAGGGTAGCCGCTCAGCCGGGAAAAACCTATACAGGGCACATTACATTTATACAACCCTACGTAGAGCAAAAGTCGAGAACTGTTAAGATACGAGCGGAAGTGCCGAACCCGGGCTATGATTTGAAACCCCAAATGTTAGCCGAAGGAGTAGTAAAGGCCCGGTTAGGGGATAAAAAGCAGTTGGTCGTCCCCGCCTCTGCCGTACTCTGGACCGGCCATCGCTCTGTGGTATGGGTAAGTCAGCCCGAAACGGAACAGCCCCAATACCAATACCGGGAAATCGAATTGGGGACCCGGCTTGAAGATCACTATGTTGTCCATTCGGGATTGGAGGTGGGAGAAGAAGTAGTAACGCATGGTACTTTTAAAGTGGATGCTGCTGCCCAACTCCAGGGAAAACAAAGTATGATGAGCCAATCGAAAAAATCATCGAATTCAGGGAAAGCGGGAAGTGAGTTCGTTTCCGGTAAATCGGGTTTTATTACTACTGAGTTTACCGTTTACGGCAATTGTTCGATGTGTAAAGAGCGTATAGAAAAAACACTGAATGGAGTAGCCGGTATATCAAAAGCTAATTGGGATATAGACAGTAAAATATTAACAGTGAATTATGATACGGCTCAAATTCAATTAATGGATATTCATAAAAAGGTGGCTGGTGCCGGACATGATACCAAGCAAGTAGAAGCTGATAGTAGTAGTTACCAAGGATTACCGAAGTGCTGTCGATATCCACGAGAGAACAGGGCTTCCGAAAAACAACATTAAGTTTTTTTATTTTTTTATCATAAATCTAATTAGCATGAAGATTAAAACAAAGCCCGGATTATTCGGAATACTAATAATGTTGAGTGTTATAGTAGGAGGAACAGCTTGTACTAATAATAGTGAATCAACCTCTTCCTCAAAAACGACTGACACGATGAGTAAAAAAGAAGTGGTCTATTATTGCCCTATGAAATGTGAAGGCGATAAAACTTATGACGAACCCGGTCAATGTCCGGAGTGTGGAATGGACTTAAAGAAGAAAGAGGGGACAGCTGAAAAGAAATAATTTTTTAAAAGCTTTATATCGCTTTGCAATTTATGTAAGGGTGAATGAAATTAAGTTGAGCTAATCCTCATTAAAATGTAAACTTATGCGTATTGAATATGTCGCCGCTCTCTTGATTACGATAGTTTGTATTGCAACGGGCATCTATTTTACCGATATGCCGCTGACGACTTATTTAACCGAAAAGATAGGAGAGTCGCTACATTTAATGTTTATTATGGCCTGGGAAACATGGTGGGCATTAGTATTAGGATTTGGTATAGCCGGGGCGGTAGAGGCTTGGATACCGAAGGAGAAAATTATTCGTTATATGAAAGGGGCCGGACCGAGGGAGCTGGGAATAGCTACCTTCTTTGGCTTTGTGTCCTCGTCTTGTTCATTTAGTGCGGTGGCAACAGCTAAAAATCTGTTTAAGAAAGGAGCCTCGGCAGCTGCTTCACTGGGGGCTTTTATGTTTGCATCTACTAACCTTGTAATTGAAATTGGTCTTGTCATGTGGGTGTTATTGGGGTGGCCCTTTGTATTAGCTGATTTTATCGGCGGTATCATACTCATTATTCTCATGGCGGTAGCCTTTGAGTGGTTTGTTCCGCGCCCGTTAATTGAACGGGCCCGACAATATGCGCTTAAAGGGGATACAGTAAAAGATCCGGTATGCGGAATGGAAGTCGATCCCGCTGAAACCGACCATACCATAGAGTATGAAGGGGAGACGTTTTATTTCTGTTCTAAACATTGTAAAAATAGTTTTGAACCGGAAGAACATCAACAATCTACTTTATCGATCAAAAAGCAGATAAGTAGTAAAGCCGGATGGGTCGCCTTGGCGAAAAAGCAGTTGAAAGAATGGAACATGCTTTATGAAGATATTATTATCGGCTTCTTTTTAGCGGGTATCATCGGTGCTTTTATCCCGGAACAGGTGTGGTTGTCATTGTTTAGCGGAGAAACCGTGTTAGGATTACCTCTCTACTTGGTTTGGACTTCAGCAGTCGGAGCCCTAGTAGGAGTAGTAACATTTGTCTGTTCCGTCGGTAATGTCCCCTTTGCTGCTATTCTTTGGAATAATGGACTCCCCTTCGGCAGCGTACTGAGTTATATTTATGCTGATCTTATTGTCCCACCTATTATGGATGCATATAGGAAGTATTATAGAGCTCGTTTTGCCGGTGTCTTATCGCTTATAATATTTTTAGTAGCTGTCATTACGGGCGTTATTATTCATTTCGGGTTTGAAACCTTCCAGCTTATCCCAACGGCGAAAGCTAAAGTAGTAGAAAAACAAGTCAGTCTCAATTATAAAGCGGTCTTAAATGGAGGGTTTACCGTGGTCTTTTTAGTGCTACTCGCCTTGAGTCGAAAAGAGCCAGCTCGTTCAAAATAATAAGTTTACTTTATTTTTTGTTTTACCACTCATTTACAACACCCATCAATATCACCCTTTACATAGGAAAGGGGCCACATAGTTATTTTCGTGGCAACCTTGTAATTATTGATTGTAGAGACAATGGTATAGGTCAATGTGATAAATGCTGTAATCTTCAATGCGATCGAGAGTAATTTATGCCGGTAAAAGTAGGGGCAATTCTGTTACGAAGAGGAGCAGGGGAGGGCGGTAACTTTATTCAATAGAAGTGCTGCTATTATCGTTGATTGCGGTATTCATTCCTGCGAGTTGAAAAACAGGATCGGGTTCTGTTCTGCTAAATGCGAACAAAACACTGTAGAATCTAAAATCTTCGTTATATTTGTCTACAGATTATGGCCGCCCGTGAAATTATCGGAAGTAAGCGTTTACAATTAACGATTCAACGATTGTGTTATCAACTGTTGGAAACGCATGACGACTTTTCTGAATCGTGTTTGATCGGCATTCAGCCCCGCGGTGTTTATTTATCGGATCGTATCTACAAGCGGCTTACCCACATTTTGGGATACAAAGATATTCGGTATGGACGGCTGGATGTTACTTTTTATCGAGATGATTTTCGAAAGCGTAAAGAACCGATTATACCCGAATCCACCGAAATTGACTTTTCTATTGAAGATCAAAATGTGGTATTGATCGATGATGTGCTCTTTACCGGGCGAACGGTGCGGGCTGCATTGGATGCGTTGCTTGACTTCGGACGTCCCAAAGATGTAGAGTTACTTACCCTGATCGATCGGCGCTTTAGTCGGCATGTCCCTATCCAACCCAAGTATATTGGGGAGCGCGTAGATTCAGTAGCGGCGGAGCGGGTAAAAGTAGAGTGGGAACAACTGCAGGGTGAAGATCGGGTTATTTTACTCGCAGAAGAAAACAATACCTCATGAAGTATATTGTCAGTACACTGATAAAACGCCGGGAAGGGGCACAACAACCCCTCAATGATTATAAACTAAAAAAACAACATGGCTGAATCCTCATCTTCTACACAGCATCTTAGTACCCGTCACTTGCTGGGCATCGATCCTTTGACTGTGGAGGACATCGAATTAATATTTAAAACGGCCGATAACTTTAAAGAAGTTTTGAACCGGCCGATTAAAAAAGTGCCATCCCTGCGCGATGTGACCGTTGTAAATTTATTTTATGAAAGTTCTACTCGCACCAAAATGTCCTTTGAATTAGCGGAAAAACGACTGTCAGCCGATACCGTAAATTTCTCCGCCCGCAGCTCTTCCGTGAATAA
>CAZIGO010000075.1:0-9342 GCA_964538595.1 uncultured Chitinophagales bacterium
GTTCGGGGTGGGACGGTGTTTTATGATACCGTTAAGTGTACAGCATTGGGCCCTATTGTTTATGATGAGCGTTTTAAACCCCAGGCTGGGAAACGAGATATGGCTTTGCGTTGGGTTACTCATAATATGGATGTTGAAGCCAAAACATTCTATTTGTTTAACCGTGCTAATAATTTTGCTGATATCGAAAATGCTTTGACATACTATCATTGTCCGCCCCAGAATTTTGCCTTTGCCACTCGGCAGGATACCGTCGCTGTTTGGCAACATGGCCGGTTCCCGAAGTTATGGAGGACGCAGGGACGGTTTTTATTAAATGGGGCCGACACGGCACACCATTGGCAGGGGTATATCCCTTTTGACCATAACCCCCACGTTGTAAATCCGGAACAGGGTTTCGCTATTTCCGCCAATCAACGCCCTACCGATGCCTCCTATCCTTATTATTATCACGGGGATTTTGTGTTGTCGCGAGCCATGCGTATTAATCATGTGTTAAAAAATGATTCGATGGTTACCCTCTCTGACATGAAGCGGCTGCAAATGGATAATAAAAGCGTGGAAGCTGCTCATGTCCTGCCCGCCTTGCAGCAATATGTACAACCCGCCACATGGGATTCGGTGGATCGCCACTATTACAGTTTTCTCCAAAACTGGGATTACTTCTATGAGGCGAAGAAGAAAGCACCGGCTATTTTTGAATTGTGGTGGAATCACCTGTATCGCCGGCTGTGGGATGAAGTTTTTAATGCTCCATACCGTTTACCCTACCCTTCCAGTGCTACTACCCTTAAGATATTGCAGGAGGATACCCTTCGTTCGTTGATCGATTATCAACCGACTAAATCACAGGAACAGTTGACGGATCTAGTAAATCATACTTTTCAAAAAACCGTCGACTCTTTGCAACAGTGGAAACAACAGCATGAGGTATCATTACAATGGGGCCATTACAAGGGAACCTCATTATCTCACTTGGCTGATATAAAGGGCTTTGGTGTAGAGGATATTTTTAGCGGTGGGGGGCGGGGAATGGTCAATGCGACTGGTAAAAAGCATGGGCCCTCTTGGCGAATGGTGGTGCAATTAAAGGACTCGGTAGAAGCGTATGGTATCTATGCAGGGGGGCAGACGGGGAACCCGGGCCATCAAAAGTATTCGCAGTTTGTAGAAAATTGGGCCGACGGTAAATACTATCCCTTGTATTTTATGAAGGACACATCGGCCTATACCGACCAACTGAGGTTTACACAAACTTTTGTACATCAATGAAACGTTTTGGTATCAATACCGTTCTGATTGCCGGGCTCTGTGGGATCGGCGCGCTTTATTTTATGTGGTACCAGGTGATAATCTGGAGTTTTTTGATAGGTTATTGGCGACCCCAGCGGGGAGAAAAAGCTTTTGGTAGCGGGTTTTTAGGAGTGGGGTTGCTTTGGGGAGTAACAGCAGCGATCATCGATTATGAAAATGGGCATGTGTTGAGTCAGAAGTTGATCGCTCTTTTTGGCCTCCCTCATCCCTTTTTGTTCGTTCTGTTAACTGCTGTTATTGGAGGAGTAGCAGGGGGAATGGCGGCATTGACCGGTGCTTATGGGAGACGGCTTTTAAGAAAATAATTGCTTAATTAGCATTGCCTTCCTCTTGGCGTCGTTGTCGCTCCCGACTTAAAAGGCGAAGCTCACGATTCATTTGGCCGGCAATAGAGCTATTTTCTTTAGCCCGACGGATAAGGTAGGGAATAACTTTTTTGACCGGGCCATAGGGAAGATACTTGGAAACGTTATAACCGGCTTGGGCAAGATTAAAAGTGATGTGATCTCCCATCCCATATAATTGGCAAAAACTGATTCGTTCATGGTCGCGCTGAATTTGCTTTTTCTCCATAGTACGGATCAATTGCTGGCAACTTACTTCATTATGGGTAGCCGCACAGATAGCTATCTCCGATAAATGTTCAATCCCATATTGTAATGCTTTATTGAAGTCTTTATCGGTAGCTCTTTTGGTCTCATGCAGGGGAGAGGGATATCCCTTATTTTGAGCCCGTTCTCGCTCTTTCTCTAAATAAGCACCTCGTACAAATTTGACGGCATACCAGACATTATTTTGTTGGGTGCGTTGATGGAACTTGTTGAGCAGCTCCAGTCCATCCTTTCGGTAAAGTTGGATCGTATTATAAATGATAGGTTGATGGGTGTTGTATTTTTCCATTTAAGAAAGGGTGAGCTCATCGATGGCTTTTTGTATCCACGTCTCTTCGGCGTCGATAAAAACTTTAATACCGGCTTCTTGGGCGGCTTGACCGATCCGGTCCAACCGTTGTTCCACTTTCTTGTAGGCCTTTTTTTCTGCCGGAGTAAGGGAAGTAGTAGGATGACTAACTTTTTGCAATAGATTATAAGAGGCGATGCCGGACATTTTGAGGGTAATATAGGATAGGGCGGTATGTTCGGAACCTTTTTTTATAGCTTTTAACACTTCTTCGATTGTATCGTCAGAGGAAGCATCATTACTTTGTCCTTCTACCGCATAATCGAGGGCTGTGTGTATGTTATACTTTGAAAGATTATCGACGGTGGTCAGGGCCTTCTCAAGAGAGTTACCTCCACAGAAATGATGAAAAGCAGTGGGTTTAATAAAGGGAGCCAGCGGCAAGGAGAGGCGAAGGCCTATTTCGGCCAGTTTGATACTGCTTTGAGCGAGCCATTGGTTATTAAGCGCTCGAAATAACCAATAAGAACGAGAAAGATCGCGATCCGATTTATGAGAGTAAGCAATGCGTGTGTTATCAAAATCAACGGAGGTCATGAAGTATTGTTATGACTATCAAATATAAAGGTTACCGTTGAAATTAACGAATTATAAAAGAGAAGGGGATAGCTTGTTTTGGGAATGGAGCTATTGGATGAAGGTGGTTATACTTTTACTTTAACACCATGGTCAACCATTTCTCTAACCGCTTTCATTATACCTTCCGGATCGTAACCACATTCTTTATGAAGTTTCTCGGGTTTGCCTTGCATAACGGGTCGGTCAGGGATGCCGAGGCGTTTTACCTGGGCTTGGTATCCGTGATCGGCCATAAATTCGAGTATAGCACTACCGAATCCTCCCGGTATACAGCCATCTTCTACTGTAACGATCTTATCAAATTGTTGAAACACTTCATGTAATAGATCTTGGTCGAGCGGTTTGATGAAGCGCATGTCGTAATGGGCCGGGTATAAATCTTCATTGTTAAGTTGCTCACACGCCTCGTGGGCATAATTCCCAACTTTGCCTATGGTAAGGATAGCAATTTGTTGGCCGTCCCTAAGTTTGCGTCCGGTACCGATTTCTATTTCTTTCATGGGTTGTTTCCAGTCGATCGTAACGCCTTTTCCGCGGGGATAACGCATAGAAAAGGGGAAGTCCACTTTATCGAGCTGCGCTGTGTACATTAGATGGCGGAGTTCAGGTTCGGTCATGGGAGCTGATACTACCATATTGGGTAAGCACCGCAGGTAAGCCATATCATAAGCCCCATGATGAGTGGTACCATCGCCACTGACTAAGCCGGCCCGGTCTAAACAAAATATAACGGGCAGGTTTTGAATGGCAACATCATGGATCACTTGATCGTAAGCGCGTTGTAAGAAAGTAGAATAGACATTGCAGAAAGGGCGTAGCCCTTGAGTGGCTAAACCGGCAGAAAACGTGACGGAGTGTTGCTCGGCTATTCCCACGTCGAAAGCCCGGTCAGGCATCTCCTTCATCATATATTTTAGCGAAGAGCCGGAAGGCATAGCGGGGGTGACGCCCATAATTTTATCGTTTTCTTCCGCCAATTCAATAATCGTTTCACCGAAAACATCTTGATATTTTGGCGGCGAAGGTTTATCGGAAGAGGATTTACGAGATTCGCCCGTGGCTTTAATGAACCCCTTCGTGGCATGCCAGCTCGTTTGGTTTTGTTCCGCATACTTATAACCCTTGCCTTTGGTAGTGCGGCAGTGCAATAATTTGGGACCGTCGATCGTTTTAAGATCTTTGAAGATGTTGACCAAATGCTTGACATTATGACCGTCGGTGGGTCCGAAATATCGGAAGTTTAATGATTCAAAGAAATTACTGTGTTGGGAAAGGACGGATTTCAGGCTGGCTTCGATTTTTGAAGCGCGTCGTTGAAAGTCGGCTCCCATCTTATTCATTTTCCCCAAAATATCCCATATCTCATTGCGCAGCTTGTTATAAGTTCGGGACGTTGATATATCAGTTAAGTACTCCTTTAATGCACCCACATTGGGGTCGATGGACATGCTGTTATCGTTCAAAACCACCAGAATATTAGTGTTCGATACACCGGCATTGTTCAGTGCTTCGAAAGCTAAACCGGCTGTCATGGCTCCATCTCCTATGAGCGCGATATGCTGACGGTCATCATATCCTTTATATTTAGAAGCTGTAGCCATACCGAGGGCTGCAGAGATAGAGGTAGAGGAGTGGCCGACACCAAAGGTGTCGTATTTGCTCTCCCCGATCTTAGGGAACCCGCTCAACCCTTTGTATTTGCGAATAGTATGGAGTTGCTGGCGTCGTCCTGTTAATATTTTGTGACCATAGGCTTGATGACCGACATCCCATACCAGCAGATCATTTGGAGTCTTAAACATGTAATGCAAGGCTACTGTCAGCTCTACCGCCCCTAAACTTCCCCCGAAATGCCCTCCGTATAAGGCATTATGGTCGATAAGATACTGCCGTAATTCTTTGCAGAGTTGGGGAAGTTGTGAGTAGTCCAGTTCACGTAACTCCTCTGGGTAGTTGATAGTTTTTAGTAAAGGACCGGGTTGCACTTTATTCTGGTCGGGCATAGTTTTACACAAGTTGCTTGAATGTTAACAAATTTATAAATTTTGACATTAAATAATTAATTTTTAGTCCGCTCTTTGTAAGGAATATACGTTTTTTCAAGAGTATTATCGCTGTATATGTCATTAGATAATTACAAAATTAAGCTTCCCCAGTTCGAAGGGCCTTTTGATTTGCTGCTCTTCTTCATTAAACGTGATGAGCTGGATATTTATGATATCCCTATCGCTAAGATTACAGAAGATTTCCTGGATTATATTCGTAAGATGAGAGAGTTAAATATACAGGTGGCTAGCGAATTTATATTGGTAGCTTCAAAGTTGATGAATATTAAGGCGCGTATGCTATTACCCCGGCAAGAATATAATGAAGAAGGAGAAGCGGTAGATCCGCGGGAGGAACTCGTCAACCGGCTTGTCGAGTATAAATTGTATAAGGAGGTATCGGGGGTGATGCGGGAGTTGGAGGAACAGAGGAATGTTAGAATGAAAAGGGGAAATGTTGAGCAAGAAGCTCAGCAGTTGGCAGAACAAGTGTCGGTAGAAGCAGAATTGGAATCGGTGACATTATACAAGTTAATGCGGGCGTTTGAGAAAGTAATGAATAAACAAGACCCTCCGACCCAGGATCATGTCGTTTATCATTATCCTTATACGATGGAAGAAGAACGACAACATTTATATCAGATCGTCCATCAACAAGATAAAGTGAGTGGTGAGAAGATATTTGAAAAGTGCCAGGACCGGTTACAGGGTATTTTTATATTTTTAGCTCTGCTGGAAATGGTACATCAGCAGGTCGTGACTATCAAAATAGGCAGTGGTTTTAACAACTTTATTGTATCGGCAGCCTGATCGAAATTATTGTTTGCTCATCATGATTATACATCCCTTGCCTTAGGTTATTGGCAATATTCTTGCAACAAATCATAAGCACTCGATGCTCCTAATTGTTGGGCTTTTCGCAAATCCTGACATCCCGAGGAGGAGTGACCGGATAATATTTTAGCGGTGCCCCGGTCAATATAAGCATCGGCATGTTGCGGGTTGAGCTCTATGACACGCGTAAAATCTTGTATCGCTGCATTATGTTTATTGAGAGTGGTTTTGGCAATGCCCCGGTGATAATAGGCCTTCGTATAGGAGGAATCATACTTTATAGCTTGGTTTAAATCAGCCAATTGCTCCTTATAATTATTCCGTTCTGCTTTGATTAACCCGCGGTGGTAGTAGGCTTTGGAGTAGGTGGAGTCGTAATGTATGGCTTGAGAAAAATGAAACAGGGCAGGTTTTAGTGCTCCTTTTTCTTTATGCGTAAGGGCTTTGTAATAATGAGCGGCTACATAAGTTGAGTCAAATCTAAGAGCTCGCCCACAGTCATGAAGAGCGGTATCATATTGTTCTTGCCGGTAATTTACCCGGCAACGCATGTAAAATGTCTGTTTATCCTTTAATCCTCGACGCAAAGCAATGTTGAAATTGCGCTCTGCTTTCTGGAAATGTCCCATCTTTAAATAGGTGAGTCCCCGGTTATAGTAGGCATTAATATAATCAGCGTCGAGTTGGAGGGTTTGGTTGAAATCTGCCAGCGCTTGTTTATAATTTTTTAATGCAAAATGAGTTATACCGCGGTTATAGAGTGTGGGAACATCGTCGGGAACAAGGTTGAGCGCTTGATTGAAGTCGCTCAAAGCTTTTTCATAGCTTCCAAAACCCGCTTTTGCTAATCCTTTTTTATAATACTGCCGTGCTTTACGTCGCTTTTTTGAGCGTTGAGTTTTTACCCAGGTCTGACAATGAGTTTTGAAAAGGGGGCGTGCAGCTTGTACGCCTAATTGTTGGGCTTTCTTTAAATCTGGACAACCGTCGCGAGGCTGATTGAGTGTGATGTATAGTCGTCCCCGATGATAATAGGCGTTGGCATTGGTAGAGTCTTGAGTAAGAACCTGGGTGTAATTATGGATAGCACTTTTGTAATGATCGATCTTTTCTTTGGTCTGTGCTCGTTTATAATACGCGAATGTGAGCTGATCATTTAAAGAAAGTGCTTTGTCGTAGTTTTTGATTGCTTGGTGGTAGCGACCGGCCAATTGTTTTTTAATGCCCCGGTCTAAAAATGTTTCAGCCGTCTTTATAGTAAAAGCATGTTCTTGGGGTAATGTCGGGGAACGTCCTTGACAATTTTTTTTATAAAGTTGATGGGCAGGGTGGACCCCATGTTGAGCCGCTCTTTGAAGGTCGCGGCAACCATCTTCTTTGTTTTCGAGCTTTAATTCAGCTAAGGCCCGGTTATAATAAGCATAGCTTAGGTTAGGGTTAGCGTTTAACGCCAAACTATAAGACAAAATTGCACAGCGATAATCGTGCCTTTTGTGCTTTTGTATTCCCTCGGCCAAATGATCGGTCGCCGAATAATGTTTGTTAGGCTGGGCCTGGGGAATAGCAAATGTTAGCTGGAACAGTAATAATATACTGACGACCCTCTGAAGGGGAAGAAATAGTCTATGGTATAATCGGTTTGACATATGCTGTTAGAATTATCGAATATAATAGGAATGTTGCACATTTTATGGAAATAACGGTTGGGAAAACATTTGACAGGAAGTATCTTTGTAGACTTTAGATTGGTGTTATGCAATATCGATTGTCTTTTTTACCTTTCTTATAATGCATTATCGCGGATATATGATTATAGGGCTATTAGCTTTGTTAGGGATTAAATCTCTTTCGGCACAGGTAAATAGTACGGCCTACCAGGTACTTTTGGAAAGCCTTTATGAAAAATCGGTCCCTTTATTGCCTGTTGATACGGTTTATCAGCACAGCAACCAATATGTTATTTTAGATACCCGTAGTTATGAAGAGTATGCTATTAGTCATATTAAACAAGCTCGATGGGTAGGATATAAAACATTTCCTGCTATTTCACTTCAGACGTTGCCGGAGGATACCCCGATCGTCGTTCATTGTTCAATAGGATTGCGGAGTGAAACTATTGGAGAAAAATTGAAGGAGCAGGGGTTTCGTCATGTCTATAACATGTATGGCGGTATATTTGAATGGGTAAACAGGGGGTACCCGGTTTATCATAAGGACACGGTAACCAACGCCATTCATCCTTATTCGACCTCGTGGGGAATATGGTTAGACCGGGGGAAAAAGGTATATAGTTGGAAATAGTAGTTCTTATCGAACTAATATAACACTGCCTTGGTCGCGATAGGATGATCCGTCGGTATTAGTAAACTGAATAACATACATATAGGCTCCCTGGGGCATTAACTCGTCTCCGACTCTTCCATCCCAGCCCGTTGATGGATCATGGGTTTCAAATAATAACTGACCCCACCGATTATATATGCGCATGGTGTAGTCACTCTTATCGGCATACAGTAAGACAGGTTTAAATACTTTATTTTCCCCTTTAGGAGCAAAGGCGTTAGGAATATATATAGAAGGATATTGGGTAATACAGGTAATGTTCGAAACACTTTTAGGGGGCGGAGCGGTAAACGTGTCGGGATTACTGACCGCTTCTACCCGATAGCAAAACTTGCCGTCCGGATCTTCTAATTGTTTGATATTGTCTTTGAAAGAGCGCTTCTTATCAGATACTTCATCGATTTTTATCCATTCCGTTTCCTTTTTTCGATAAATATTGTAGTGACTGACTCCATTGATCCACTCTTGGTAAGATTGCCATTGAATATGATTGACGAAATTGGCCGATAGTTCTCCGGTTAGATAAATATTACGGCTGACATTTCGGGAAGTATAAGTGCTCCCACAGGAGTCGATACTAATCACCCGGTAATAGTAGGTGTGTCGATAAGGATTGTTGCGTTGATCGTTATAAAACAGGGGTTGGGTAAGATCGGCCGGCGCGCTTTTAGTAAAGGATTTTTTGTCCGTATACGCTCCATTTTTGCGGCGGTATTGAATACTAAAAGATTCAATATCTGCTTTGGGGTCTACTTCCCATTCGAGGTGAATGTTAGAGTCGGGAGTAACTGATACTTGGGAGATATAGGTGTAAGCCGGGGGTTGAACGATGGTAACATTGCGACAAGTGATGTTGGAACGGGCGGTATGGGGGCCCTTATTTTGTTTGGCTTTTATATAAATACATACCGAATCTCCGTCGTTGATATTGCGATATATGTAAGCCGTTTTTTCTGTGTCAACGGCCCCTACTTGTTGAAAGGCTCCCCCGTTAACTTTGGCATAAATTTGGTAACTGTCTACGCCTGCTTTCCAATTGATATAGGAAGTCCAATCTAAATGGATACTGGGACCACAGGGATCAATACTATCGGTCAGGTGAATACTTTTGTGGGAGTTGGAATAGAGCGGACCTCGATTGCCACAGGAATCTAAACTGGTTATCGTGTACTCTTCTGGTCGGTTATCGGGTTGGGGAGGTTGGGTGGTACCGCTGCCGTCATGCGTGTAGACGGTGTTATATCGGCCGAAAACTGTATCGAGTTCT
>CAZIGO010000075.1:9352-10446 GCA_964538595.1 uncultured Chitinophagales bacterium
ATTATTCCCCAGTTTGTCCCAATAGATTACATAAGCATAGGTCTCAGGGGATGAACTCACCGACCAACTGATGGTCACTTCTTTTTTATCACTCACGGTAACATATTGTAAAGAAGGGGGCTGAGGATCACAGTTATCCAATGTGTCGGAAGCTTTTATAGGGGAACCGCTGCAGCCTGTTGAACTGGTCATGTAATAGTACCAGGCATCATTAGGACAGGTTGGATTAATCCCGGTATGGGTATAAGATTTTTGGGTTGAAACCGTGATACTGTCAATTATATTATAAGGACCATTTCTGTCTTTACTGCCGTAGATATAATAAGGTAAACAAGTATCGGGTTGGTGTTGCCATACAAGCTTAACATCACTGCCTTGCTTATAAGCACACTTCAGCTCGGGAGAAGGGGTTTGAGAATGTCCGGAAGATCCACAAAAAATAAGTAGAAAAACAATCCCCTCTTTTAGATAAGATAACAATCGAGTACTATGTACAAGTCCGAAGACCCTCATATCAGATTTAATATACCAGATTTTAGCCGTATTTCTTAATGAGTAGAACGTTGGCCGACTTCGATTTCGTATAAATTATCGGTACTAAAATATTGTTGAGCGGTGCTTTGAAGTTGTTCCGGTGTGACCGTCTGTAATATTTGTAAGTATTTATTATAATAATTGAAAGGCAGATCGTACAAAATAAGTTCTCTTATAACGCGACTGATTTTGAAAGGACTGTCTAAATTTGTCATCAAGTTGCCTTGTATATAATGGCGTAGCAAGGTTAGCTCGTCAGGCGGGATAGGTGTCGTTCGGAGTTGCTCTAATTCTTTATAGATCTCTTGTTTGGTATCCGCCAGATACTCGGTACTTGTTTCGGTGGTAATATGGAAAGAGCCGTCCCGGAAAAAAGAGCTGAGAAATGCTGCAATGCCATAAGTGTACCCTTTGTCTTCACGGATATTACGCATTAAACGGGAGCTGAAGAAACCGCCTAATAAGGTCGTGAGGATCTTTAGCTGGGGATAATCTTCGTGAGTTTTATTAATAATATTTTTGCTGATGCGGATTGAAGATTGTACAGTATCGGGTAACGG
>CAZIGO010000076.1:0-269 GCA_964538595.1 uncultured Chitinophagales bacterium
ATAAAAAGAGGCTTGATCTACGTTATCGGTTTCGGCGGCAAATCGTATCTGGCAGGAACCGGCAATACGTTGGGTCGAGATATCTGTAATGTCAAGCGCAATGGTACGGTGTAGCAGGTTGAGAGTAGTACTCGGGCCTTGCGCCAATAATAAAGAAGAACCTCCCGATATGAACAAAACAAAGAATATAAAATAAAATAACAGCCGGTGGAAAAATGAATGAAATGACATACTACTACTGCTTATCGTAGAAAAAAGGAATTAGTATT
>CAZIGO010000076.1:279-10435 GCA_964538595.1 uncultured Chitinophagales bacterium
CTAACACTTGTCCGTCTACTTGGTCGCCCGCCCCGATACCGATAGTCGGAATAGTCAGTTTTTTGGTCACGCGATTCCCCAATTTCGCCGGTATCTTTTCTAAAACAATAGAAAAACAACCGATATCTTCTAATATGCCGGCATCTTTCATAATCTGTTTTTGTTCCTTTTTACCGGTGGCTCGGACCGAATAGGTGCCGAATTTATAGATTGATTGGGGGGTGAGTCCTAAATGACCCATTACCGGAATACCTGCTGAAATAATACGTTCGATAGACGATTGTACTTCTTCCCCGCCTTCCAGCTTTACCGCATGCGCTCCTGATTCTTTCATGATACGAATAGCCGATGAGAGGGCTTCTTTAGAATCTCCCTGGTAAGAGCCGAAGGGCAGATCCACTACGATCATAGCCCGGTTGACAGCTTTGGCAACAGAAGTGGCGTGATAAATCATTTGATCTAAGGTAATGGGCAGGGTAGTAGTATTACCGGCCATGACATTGGAGGCGGAGTCGCCTACTAATATGACATCTATACCGGCATCATCAAGTAAAGCAGCCATCGAATAATCATAGGCGGTTAGCATAGAGATTTTCTCATTATCATCTTTCATCGCCTGCAGGACGTGGGTAGTGATCTTTTTAAAAGGTTTTTTCTGAACCATAAGCTATGCTTTGTAACGACAAATATAATATTATTCGAGCGTATTTTTGTTATCTCATTTGTGTTTGTTAACTCGCTAAATGGATAATGTATAAAATATTATTTTGAGACCTGTCTTTAATTTTTGTAGTTTGTTTAAATGGTTTCTACTTATTCACAGCGAACAATACTGGTTTTGACCGGGTTCCTTTTATTAATCACCGTCGTGAGTGGCTGTCAACCGGAATTTGATATATCGGGTAAAAAGAAAATGAAAACCGTCGTGTATGGATTGTTGGATCCCAAAGATACAGCACAATATCTTAAAATCACTCGCACATTTAAAGCCGAAAACAGAGGAGCTACGCAGGTAGCCGGCCTTTCCGATTCCTTATACCATGATTCATTGCAGGTGATCTTAGAAGCATGGGATCAACAACGACGCCAGGAACGGTTTGTCCTTCGCCGGATCAATGGCAATAAAGAAGACCATGAAATGGAAGAAGGTCTGCTGGCTACTTCGCCTAATATATTATATAAAACTACTCATCCCTTAGATAGAAGTTATGTTTATAAGTTGATTATCCATAACCCGGTGAACGGCAAAACGATGACAGCCCGTACTCCCTTAGTAAAAGAAATGAAAATTAAGTACCCGAAAAAAGGAATAATAATGAACTTCGGAAACTATGAGCCCCCGACTACCACGGTGCGCTGGCTCTCGGCAGTTAATGGAAAAGTGTATCAGCTCGAAGTGTTCTTCCATTATATAAAAAGGAATACCAAGACCGGCTATCAACATAAAAAGAAGTTGCGGTGGTTACAGTTTAAAAAGAAAGCTGCTCCTACGGCTGATGGGGGAAAGAAAATGGAACATAAACTCAAAAAAGAACAATTTTATAAATTTGTAGGAAATCGGCTCAGGGCGGATAAAAACATTGTGCGGGAACCTCAGTATTTATCATTTCATTTTAGTGTGGGAGGGGGTACTTTATATGCCTACATGCGCTCTAATGAAGGGCAACAAAACAGTGTAGTAGCTAACCAGTCTACCCCTGATTATTCCAATATTGAAAATGGCAAGGGGCTGTTATCTACCCGAACTACTGCCACTGTAGATAGTGTGATGTTGACAGCTCTTTCACTGGATTCCTTATCTTGTGGCCAGCATACGCAGCATCTTAACTTTGTGGGCCCTTGTCAATGAACTTTAACTCAAACTTCCCAAAACATACTGTATTAAACCATCAACAGCCGATTGAGGAGTGTCGCTAAATTGTTGAGCAGGACGGTTTGCAATAACGGCACATACCGTACAAGCTGAATGACCTAATAAGCGAGCCATCCCATAAAGGGCAGAGGTTTCCATTTCAAAATTAGTGATGCGATGTTGCTGATGAGAGAATTCCTGTAAAGCTTTGTTAAGATGATCATACGCCAGTGGTGCCCGCAAAGTACGGCCTTGGGGAGCATAAAAACCGGGAGCCGTTACTGTAATTCCTTGATGGGCTCCTTCCCCTAATTGTTCTACCAGGGCTTCATCTGCCTTAACAAAATAAGGGGATAAAGGTATATCATGTTCGGTTAGATGCTGATCCATCGCTTGTTGTAATTGTTGGGCCTCTGAAGTAGGGGAGTAGTCGTAGTACTCCATCAAATTATCCAGCCCCATCCCATATTGACCAATTACATATTCATTGACCGGTATCTCTTTTTGCATAGCACCTGTTGTGCCCAAACGTATAAAGGTTAAAGGATGAAAATCTTTTTTGATCTTGCGAGTGTTCAGGTCAATATTTACTAATGCATCCATCTCATTAACTACAATATCAATATTATCGGTTCCGATACCGGTGGAAGTAACAGTCAATCGTTTTCCGTTGTAATATCCGGTATGGGTTATGAACTCCCTTTTTTGAATTTGGTCTTCAATGGAATCAAAATATTGAGACACCTTAGGAACCCGATCCGGGTTTCCGACTAACAATATTGTGTCTGCTATTTGGTCGGGTTTTAAATGTAAATGGTATATACAACCCTGTGGACTAATAATTAATTCTGAAGGAGGTATCTTTCGCATAGGCAAAAAAATATTTAAATTTGTGGATGAATTAACTATAAAATAATTGTATTTTTGTTGTCATTCTATAAATTTTAAATGAAATATCCCTAAAATGTCAAAAACTATCGAAAAAATTCTTGTTCCTATTGATTTTTCTGAAGTGTCTATAAAGGCTTTAGAATATGCCGCTGAAATAGCTAAAAATGTAGATGCTAAAATTACCTTGCTGCATGTGTTTGAATCCTATGCTTATAATGCAGCTATAGGTGAAGCAGAGAGCACTGACATTATGGCTAAAGGTATTGAGGATAAATTAAACAAGCTGGTGGAGGAAAAATCGTTGGGAGAAGTAGAGGTGGATACTCTCCAAAAGAAAGGGAAAATTTATCAAGAGATTGATGGACTGGCTGAAAAAGAAAATATTGATTTGATAGTAATGGGCACTCATGGAGCCACGGGACTCTCTGATGTTAGAAAGTTTGTATTGGGGACCAACGCCTACCGAGTAGTATTATCTTCTCCTTGTCCCGTCATAACGATTAAAGGACAGAAACCGCCTCGCTTCGATAGTATTTTACTTCCGCTTGATGTCACAAAATCAACACGACAAAAAGTTGACTTGGCTATGGAATGGGCGAAGATGTTCGGAGCCAAGATACATTTAGTTTCTGTATCCCGCTTCATTGATGAATTTGTAGTTTCTATTGATAAACTAAAAATGCAATTACGTGAAGTAGCGCAGCGCATCCGCGATGAAGGTATTGAATGTACTACCAAGATGATCCGCCATACCAATATTGCTGAATCCGTGGTCGATCACGCTGATGAAATGGATGCCAGTCTTATTATGATTATGACTCAACAGGAGCGTAAATGGAACGAGTTCATCTTAGGCTCCAGCGCTCGTACTATTATCACCGATGCGGAACGGCCCGTCATGAGCTTGCGTCCCAAAGAAAGCGATAAAAATAGTGAATAAAAATTGGGCTCCCTTTACTGGTAATAGTATAACTTCACTTGTTTACGCCGGCGGGGTGTAATAACTCGTAATATATATATACCTCCTGTTAGCATAAGATTCTCATAATAGATCGTATTGCGACCTTGATACCGGTGATGATCAATAATTTGCCCCTTCATATTATATAGGTATAACTGAGCCGGCTTATTGCTATTCGGTAATCGTATACGCAGAGGTCCTTGTTGGGTAGCGAATTGAGGACGTTGCTCGATATATATATCGTCATAGGTGGTATCACTTTGTGGCAGGCTGTCTTTGTCATTTTTGGATGTAGTATCGGCTTTTAATAACCCGCGGTTTACTAAAATAGCTTGAATGGTATCGGCTTTTTTCGCATTATATAATAGCGTATCCGTCTGCATTATAAATCGAGCTGCCGTGCGCATAGACATATTTTTCGACCAGTTGTAAATCGACTCGATATGAAGGCGGTCGGTCTTTTTGCGGCCCAACACTGCCCAAATCTCCATCAAAGCCGAGGACCATATTTCTCCATCGGCATGGATACTTGAATTTAAGTCCTCCGGATAAACTTTGCTGCTGCTGGCCGTACGTCCGCTCCAATAATTATTCCATCCATCCCAAGTAAAAACACTATCCCACATCGTATCACTGAGGTGGCGGGAATAAGAGGCGGCCAGATAATCCCCCCAACCTTCTTCTAATGCTTTACGTTCGTGTCCTGTTCGTGTATTGGGTGCGATATCCTCAGTGATAGCATGACCGAATTCGTGAATAATAACATCCGCGTCTTCTCCATCATCTACACCACCGGTACCAAACCCAAGTTGAGGAGGGGAGGGCGTAAAATAAGAGTTATCTGCTTGAGTAGCCCGGGCATCCACTGATATTTGGTTGTCCTGCACATTAGTAAAGCCCAAACTGTCTATGTAGGTATAGAACGCACTGATATGATAAAAAGCATTAATAGCTTCAAAAGCCGTATCTGAGCGATCATAAATAAAACTGTCGGTCGTACTGACAGGGGGAGGCACATTAGGAGCACTAAAGTCTTTAATAATCACATGTTCATTTTCCAACCAAAAAGAATCCTTCGAATAACTGACAGTTAAAGATACCGGTACAAGTTGATTAAAAAGGGCCAGAGTACTATTGTCGTTATTATCTACATAGGGTGGATTATAAAAATGCCCGGAAGTCGTTAAAGGATCCGGATTGTATACTTTTCCCCGGGCTGTTGTGTCTCCTTTATTGAAATATCGGGTAATGTCATTTTCTTGTATTAATTCAAGTTCCCGGTTAATCAAGATCTCGAGTTGCTGAGATCGGGAAGGATGGAAAAATGTTGCTCGATAAGCTGGGTAGGAGGTTCCATTGGTTGAAGAGGGATAGATAACTGGAGTAATTGTTAGATGACGATAGGTACCATATTGATCCTTAATCCATTGGGTAATACGGTCAAAGCGAGACTGATCTTTGTGATACGATAAGGTAGTGGGGTCCGTGGGTAATCTATTTTCAGGATAAAGCGTGTAATGAAGCGACCGGATAACTCGGGAAGAGCTTATATTTATTTTGACCTGGGTATTGTATACCGGCAAACCATAGCACGTTTGTTGGTAAGTAAAATGGTTACCCGTCAGGCTTTCCTGTTTGTTTTGTAATGAAAGATGCAGGTGGTCCGCTTTCAAATAAGGGAGCTGTCGAGAAATATAAGAGCGAAGGAGAGAATCCAAATTTCCCTTCCCGGGCAATGTATCATTTAACCATTGGGTATCGGTTTCTTGAGTAGATACTGCAGGGGAGAGTAGTACTGCACTGATAAATAGAATAAGTATTTTTTGGATGTTTGTCATTATATGCGTTTATAAAATACGCAACTCTCTGTTTAATTCAACGTATATTGTCCATAGAAAATTTCTTTTTAAAAATATTATTCGCATTTTGAGGTAGCCAATTATATTGTTATATTAATATTTTATAAGTGAAAGATATTTGCCTACCTATAGGGCCGAGGAAATCAGAGAGAAAGCGTAAATTTACATTCACTTTGCTAAAATGATCTTATTATGAAGCTTTTGAATAACTATTGGAGCACTAGTGTGTTTGTGATGATTTTCTTTTTATTGATTACTTCTTCATGTATTCAGGATCGCTTTGATTTTGACAAAGTGTCCACTACGAATTGGCATCCCACTATAGCCACTCCATTAGCTAATGCCCATATCGATGTATATGATGTATTTACCTTCACAGATACCAGTGAACTTATTGTTATTGACCCGGAGACGGGGCTGCTGGCTTTACGTTATACGGATACTATCCGTTCTAAAAAACCTAATGATATTGTCCCTACCCCTGATCAAACTATTAGTGAAACCGTCATTTTACCCGGCGGCAGTGGTTCTAAAACCGTTACGGGGACTTATACCTTTAATACCTCCAGTGGAGTTGTTATCGATTCAATGCACATCAGTAGTGGTAAAATAAAGGTGGGTATTTCCCCTGATAATAATATTGATCAAATAACGGTAAAAATTCCCGAACTGGTTAAAAACGGTCAGTCTTTTGATAAAACAGCCGCTCCGTCCAATTTTGATTATAGTGTGAAGGGTTATACGCTGGACATGACAAATGGGGCAGATAATGAGATTTCTTATGAAATAACCGTCACCTATAGTTCAGCTTCCAGTGGTTCCCGGGATGTAACAATAGGTATTAAAAATTGGGAGTATTCAGCGGTATTTGGAGATTTTGGCCAACAAACGATCACTGCGGAGAAGGATTCCATTTTGTTAAAAATATTTAAAAGTGCTCAAGATGAAGGAACAATACGATTGTTTGATCCCAAAATTAAATTAGATATATTTAATAGTTTTGGCTTTGTAATGGGAATCGATGTGGCTGAACTTTATTCACGTAATACTATAACAAAAGTCCGAACGGATATAACTTATGATGAGAACACCCCTGATGATTGCAGTGGCTCACAAACTAAAGCTCCCTTTAGTTTGCCCGATATCAAAGCTCCTAACTTAAGTGAAATAGGACAGATAAAGGAAACCAATATAACAATTGACTCTTGCAATAGTAGTGTATCTGACATTATTAAACCCGTCCCTAAATGGGTGGCTTATGATGCGGATATTGTCTCTAACCCCAATGGCAGCAGTAATAACTTTATGACAGATGATAGCCGGGCTAAAATAGAAGCTTTAGTAGAATTACCCTTGTTCGGATATGCCTATAATTGGACCCTCGATGATACGCTTGACTTTAATTTTGATGAAGAAAATGTAAAAGAGGTCAAAAAAGTGATTCTACGGGCTGTTATAGAAAATCACTATCCCGTTAATGCCGAAATGCAACTTTATTTAATGGATGAAAACTTCAACACGCTCGACTCACTTATTCAAGATTCGCTTATTCAGAACAAAGAAGATTATGTGATTAAATCGGGCAAAGTGCAAGGGACGAAAGTCGTTTCCGCTACAACTACTCTTTTAGATATCCCCTTTAGTCAAAAACGCGTCCCTCACTTACTTAATGCAGAGTATTTACGAATAAAAGGCCGGGCAGCCTCAGAAAAAGCGGATCCGGAAAACAAAAAAGTGAAGATTTTTGAGGATTATTATATGGATCTTCAATTGGGGGTTAAAGTGAATGGTAAAATTAAAGTAGATACTTAATTGTGCGATTCGTATAAATATTTAGTTATGGTCAGACAATATTGGATACTGCTATTTTTACTCTGTATAACGCTATCGTTATCAGGACAGCAAAACTTTACCCTATATCAGTTAGAGGATGTCCCTCAGGTAATGAATGATAACCCGGCTCGCTATCCGCGTAGTAACGTTAATATCGGTATCCCGGCCTTATCCTATGTATATAACAGTATCAGCAATAGTGGTTTTGTATATCAAGATCTTATTCATAAACGGCAAAAAGACGACTCACTAACCATCGATATGGAAAATATGATCGATCAGCTTAAAGAAAAGAACTACCTTACTTTCCATACAAAATTAGAAATTCTATCAGGTAGTTTTCGTATTAAAGACCATTACTTCAGTCTCAATATCACCGAGAAAGTAGATGGTGCTTTTGTCTATCCGGAAGATCTTTTTCGGCTGATTTGGGAAGGTAATGGTAAGACGTTGCTGGGACAACGAGCCAATTTGAATGGGCTGGGATTTGATCTGTCACATTACAGAGCTTATGGCATCGGCTATGCGCGCCCTTTTTTGGATGACCGTTTAAAGGTGGGCATAACGGCTAAATATTTGAATGGGATAGAAAATGTATGGACCGAAAAGAGTTCCATCGGACTCTACACAGGTGAAATAAACTATGATCTTGCACTTGATGGCGGTTTGGCGGTTCATACCTCTGGCATCAATGAGCCGAAAGATATAGGTGAATATGCTTTTGGACGGAATAATCATGGGTTTGGTATGGATGTGGGAGCGAGCTACCAATTATTTCAGCAATTGAAATTGTTTACTAGTTTTTCAGATTTTGGCTTTATTCGTTGGAAATATAATGTTACTAATTTTACTAACGAAGAGGATACTTTCCGGTTTCGGGGTATTCACATTGATAATCTAGTAGATAGCCGCAACCCAAATGTCCGTACAAAAGCTGATAGTGTGACGACGTTAATCCGGGATTCGCTGGCTAATACATTAAAAGTTGATATAGATTCTAATCCGTATACTAAATTTCTGAATCCCAAGCTACAGATAGGGGGAACTTTTGAGTTTAATAAAAAACATCGCGTCGGACTTTTATTGTATTCTCGTTTTTTAAAAGGCCATATGCGACCAGGTATTTCCCTCTCTTATGCCTATCAACCGATTGATTGGTTTACTGCAACTGCTAATTATTCGGCTTACAATAGGGGATATACGAACTTGGGGCTCGGCTTTTCCCTCAATGTCGGACCGGCTCAGTTATATATGACGACGGATAACTTATTAGCCATCTTTCTCCCCCACAAAATGCGTAATTTTCATTTGTTGGGAGGGCTGAATTTGACGTTCGGCGATCAAAAAGAGCCGGATAAGAAACATGTTCCTCGCTTATAATCTTGGCATCTGTTGGAACCCTCTTTTACTGCTTTATGTTGCTCTCAAAATATAATTAATGCAGTCAAAAATATTAGTCCCCCCCAACTCATCATGATGAGCGTGTAAGGCAATATTTGACGCGCTTTTAGACCAGTTATTCCTAACAATGGTAAAGCCCAAAATGGTTGCATCATATTACTAAGCTGATCGCCATAGGACAATGCCATGACACATTTGGGGAAAGACGTACCGATCCGATGGGCCGCGTCAGCAATCAGTGGACCTTGTACGGCCCATTGTCCTCCTCCGCTGGGCACAAAAAAGTTAACGACTGCCCCGCTAAAAAAAGTATAAAGTGGAAATGTGGTAGGAGAAGCTATTTCAGTGAAAAATTGAGAAAATTGGGCGATTAAACCGGAATGTTCCATAATACCCATAATGCCAGCATACAAGGGAAATTGAATAATAATACCGGTTGCTCCTTGTACAGCAGTATTTGTGGCTTTTTGAAATGCTTTTATATCACGGTGCAATAATAGCCCTGTTCCAAACAGGAAAAAATTGATCAAGTTTAATTTGCTGGGCACATGACCGACGACTAATTGATAGGTGCCGGTCCCTAAAATTAAAGCTCCTATAAGTAAGGATAAACCGGGCAGAGTAGGGGATGATGCGGTAGAAGATGTTTTTGAAGGTGAAGAATGATCAGGGGAGAGGGAAGGAATATGTTTGTGGTTGGTAAACTGGCCGATCAGATATAACAAAACCGGGAGGGTAACAAGCAATAATAGTGCTGTAAATATATTAAGCGGAGAGAAAAGAGTGGCTTGTAATGGAATAACTCCCACTTGATCGATCATAAAGTGATTGGCGCCCGCCACCTTTAAAGGAGCAGAGCCCGATAAACCACCGTGCCATACCATAAGACCGGCATAACCGGCAGCACCTAATAACGGGTAGTTAAGGGCAATCTTCTCTTCTTGAGCCTTTTTACCGATCTTGCGGGCCAAAATAGCCCCGAATATTAAACCTAATCCCCAATTGAAATAGGCTACTAAAATAGTAAAAAAGCTGAGCAGACCCGCTGCCTTAGAGGAAGTATTGCAATAAACGGTTAATCGTTGAATAAGGGCATCTACCAGTGGGGTCAGCGCTACTACATGTCCGAGGATAAGGATAAGCACCATTTGCATGGCAAAGGTCAATAAGTTCCAAAATCCTGCTTCCCAGTATTGTAAGATTTGAAGCCCGTAGGGGGAAGAGGAAGCGTTCCCAGGAGAAGTAAATCCTAAAGCTAACGTCATGGTCAGTAATGTTAAAAGAAGAGCCAGCGTAAAGGGAGATGGGATATAACGTTGCATGAAAAATGATTATATTCAAGTAAATAAGAAATGCAAC
>CAZIGO010000077.1:0-4845 GCA_964538595.1 uncultured Chitinophagales bacterium
ATGTTGAGAAAGGGATGGGAAGTTTCCCTAAAGAGTTCTATAATAAATACAAGAGCCAGGACAGGAAGAGATAATAACAAATATTTATTGGGCCACCACTGTAGGAGGGTCGCTATCCAAATAGAAAATATTATTATACTTACTCCTACTCCAAGGCCACGAGGAACGGCACGTCCTTTTTTATCAAAAACATTAAAATATTCCCAGCAACTACCGACCATGATTAAAAAACAAAGCGTAAGGAAGGTATAAGGTCCCCACCAAATGGCCCCTAAAATAAAAAGCACAAAGAAGAAACCTGTAATGGCACGTACAAATAACTTACTCACTTAGAATTATTATGTTTTTTTATGATATCCATTGCTTTAGTGGCGTTTCGAATATGGGTATATAATTCTAATTCTCCAAATGCCAGATAGGAAGAATCTTGCTTATTAAGAATGACAGCGGGGATTCCTTGCGACTCCAGTAACCCTTGTAAAATATTAGCTTCGAATTTATCTTTGGTAGCATACACTTTCATCCAATCTTTTTCCATAAATACTAAGCCACTTTATCCGCTGTAGCCTGAAGATAAAAAATTTGCATAACCCAAGCGAAAAGGACACTACAAATTATTACCACCGCTACTGTATTTAATTGGAAAGCTTGCTCTACCGATAGCTGTTTATCTATCATAGCAGGATATAAATAAACGGCAACCACTTGGACGGCATTGTGTAAAAAATGAGCTCCCATAGCCATCCAGAGACTTCCGGACCAATAAAATAAATATCCTAATAATCCGCCTAATAATATCCGGGGAAGCACATTATAAAATTGCTGATGAATGGCACCGAAGACAAGTGCTGCCACCCATAGTCCCCAATGAATATTACCAAACCATTTGCTTAAATATCGCTGTAAAAACCCCCGGAAAAAGAGTTCTTCTGCTACAGCAGCTACTACTCCAACGATAATTAAATTAATTATCAGATCCCCTACGCTATCCATTTTTAAAAACCCCTTCAATAGCTCATCAATTTGCTTTTCTTGCGTTTTAACAGATTCCATGAATGGGGGCAATTCAATAGCTTGGTTAACAGCTAACACCCAATTCTCCATGACAAAAGCAAAAAATAAAATAAGCGGTACGATCAGCCATAATCTTATTGAAGCTCCTTTATTCAACTTTAAATACGCCCAGGGATTATCAGCGGTCAGATAAGCAAAAACGACAGGAGGTATTAAAAACATACCTATTGATAAAATAAGTTGATAGAACTTAATAACCGGCATTGCTAGCGCGGACTGCTGTTGTAATAGGGTTTGCACTTCACTAAATCCATACCCATACGATAAATAAATTATACCATAAGCCAACCCCGCAAACAGTATAGTACTTAAAAAGGTGATATAAATAAAAAAGAGTAATCGTAAGAAACGAGATCTGAATATAATACGGAGCCAATGGGGATACCGATCCTTTTTTCTGCTAAGCGCCGCCATTCACTTGCCGTTTACTTCAAAGAAACAAAAAAGTCGTTAGAATATGATATTTGTGGACGGCAATATTTCTTTTATTTTCGCTTTTTCCGAAGTGTCCAGATCATTTCCCTTAAGGTTAAGTCGAGCTAGATGTGTTAACTTTTCCAATTGTCTTTCTGGTAGTTGTGTAAAGTTATTATGACTTAAGTCTAAATATTTTAAATCTTGCAATAGTTTAATGCTGTTAGGTAAGGTACTTATATTATTATGGCTCAAGCTCAGATCTTTCAACTTCGTAAGATTGCCTATACTTTCTTTCAAATGATCTATGTTGTTTTCATTAGCATATAAAACCTCTAAATAGTAAAATCGGTACACGGGTTGAGGTAGACTATCAAAGTTGTTTTTACTCAAAAATAACCCTTTTAATTCGCTGATCGAGCTTAATTTTTCAGGTAACTGTGTCAGCTTGTTCCCGGACAAATGCAGCCATTCCAAACTTTCCAATTTTGTTAGTTCAGGGGAAAGGGAGTATATTTTATTATTCGATACATCCAATGTATTCAATTGCTTTAATTTTCCCACTTGCTTAGGTATTTGGGACAACTTATTATTACTTACCCAAAGAAACTTAAGTTTTGATAAGTCAAACAGTGACTCAGGCAATTGTTCAATCTTATTGTTATTTATATTGATGTGGGTCAGTGATTGCAAGGAACCCAGGTCAATTGACAAGTCGGTAAGGTTATTATTATTTAAATAAAGCTCTTTTAGTTTAGTCAATTCATTTAATGATTGAGGTAATTCAGATATTTTATTCCCTGAAAAATCCAAAATTTGAATATCCTTTAACTGGGTAACTACAGGATCAATATTCTCTAATTCATTATGGCTAAACCAAAAATGAGAGAGGTTATTTATGCCGCCAATAACCTTCGGCATATTGGTAAAATTATTAAAGCTGATATTTAAATGAGTTAACTTATCAATTTCGTTCATGGTCTTTGGTAACCTACTCAATTGGTTACCATTTAAATAAAGTTTTTGTAAGTTATCGATGTTATGAATGGAAGAAGAAATAGTCTCTAATTTATTATTGCTCAAATCCAGATGTTGTAGGTTAGACAGCTTATGTAAAGCCTCCGGATAATCCGAAAAATCATTATTAGACAATTTAATTTTTTCTAAATGCTCCAGCTTTTGTAACGAAGCCGGTAATTGAGATAAGTGATTACTCGTTAGATTTAAACTTATCAAAGCGTTCAGTACCAATATTTCAGAAGGAAAAGTTGAGATCTTATTATTACTCAAATCCAACACTTCTAAATTTTTAAGCATTTTTACTTTAGGGGAAAGGCCAGCGAGGCGATTAAAACTCAAATTTAACTCTTCTAAGTTTTTCAATTGTCCTATAGCCTCGGGCACTTGATTCAATTGTTTACAGCATAAGTTCAGCACTTTTACCTTAGAAGGAGCTTGCTTAGCTTTTTCAATAGAATTATATGTTTTTTGTTGACACCCCCCGATCAATACACCAAACAACACTATACACGCAATAAAACCTTTATTTAATGATAATGAAGACATGAAAAACACATTGTTTTATTATATTGTATTATTTCCTAAATTTATTATTTATTTTATTAAATGTAAATATAATTAAATTATTGAGGATTTAATAGAGCTTTACATGTAAATAAAAACACAAATATTTTAAACTCCTTTATAGGGGGTGATAGGTTAATCCCCTTCCTTTTGTTACTAAGTCATATTTATAAAATTATAACCGCTTAGTCGTATAATTTTTTATTAGAGATAAGGCTGTATAATTCATTGTTAACTTCAAAACAGATCAAGAGCTCAACCTGTCCGTATTAATATTTTACCTCAGCTAACAGGTAAAAGATGATATTCAAGCTGATCCCTGAGCATCATCTTTTTTTCTAATTGGGTCCCATCCTTGGGCTTTTAGTGGATATATATTATCCGACTTTGTTTTTAATTCCGTTCCTTCCCCTTCCTCTCTGATCTCACCGATTTTGGTTACGTCAGGACTATTTTCAATTTTTTGGAAATCATCATCATCTACTGTGAAAAGTAACTCATAATCTTCCCCTCCATTCAGGAAACAAAGGGTCGGATCCATATTAAAGTCCAAAGCTTTTTGGTAAGTATTAGGATCGATGGGAAAATTGTCTTCGTCGAGTAAACATCCTACGCCAGATTGATCACAAATATGGAGGATATCAGAAGAAACTCCATCTGATACATCAATCATAGCGTTGGGGATAATATTTTCATCTGAAAACAGCTCTACTATATCTTTCCGGGCTTCAGGTTTAAGCATTCTACCCACTACATAATCCTGCCCTTCTAAGTTGGGTTGCATTTCTGGATTTTCCATAAATACTTCTTTTTCCCGTTCAAGTAATAACAATCCAATATAAGCTCCCCCTAAATCACCGGTTACACAGACGACATCCCCTTCTTGTGCTCGATCCCGGTAAGTGACATTTTCTTCCTTTACTGTTCCTATAGCCCCCATATTAATTACCATTCCTTTAAGAGCTGTGGTAGTATCCCCACCTACTATATCAACTTTATACCGATTACAAGCCAATTCAATCCCCTGGTATAGTTCATCCAACGCTTCTACCGGGTATTTATTGGATATGGCCAAGGAGACTGTAATTTGTTGAGGATGAGCATTCATAGCATACACATCTGATATACAAGCGACCACCGCTTTATATCCCAAATGTTTTAAGGGAGTATATACCATATCAAAATGAACAGCTTCCACCAAATAATCGGTGGTCCAAACCACGACATCATCTTCATACTTAATAACAGCAGCATCATCCCCCACCCCCTTCCGAGTACTATCATGATAAGGAGAAAAAGCCTGTGTTAAGTGATCAATCAATCCGAACTCTCCCAACTCATTAATTGGTGTATATCCCTTATTACCGGAACGATTACTATCATTATTTGTTGACATAATAAGTGTGTTTAAAAATTAAGCTATAGCGAAAGGTACAAATTTCAAGTAAAAAGCGCTTGATGATTAACAATAATTTTAACAGAGTTGTCTTTAATTGTCTATATTAATAATATGGCCGACCGTAATATGCCCATAACCCGCCGAACTGTTTTTTACCTCAGCCTATTCACACTACTTGGGTTCAGTGCTGTAGGGGCAGTAATCATACAAGTCTTTTACCAAGAATCACTCGCGTCCATCATTAAGCATGGTCTACCTTGGCAGCAACAACTTTTAGCCGGGGTGAGTTACGGAGTAATAGCTGCACTTTCTGCCTACATTCTCTTACAGCACCAATTTTTAAAGCCTGTTAAAGACTTTTTCCTTGATTTTAC
>CAZIGO010000077.1:4855-10420 GCA_964538595.1 uncultured Chitinophagales bacterium
TGTGCAGGTATCGGTGAAGAAATATTATTCCGAGCTGCTATCCAACAAACATTAGGAATATGGCCGACCGCTCTTCTTTTTATTTTACTTCACGGTTATTTAAACCCGTTCCGCTTTAAGTTAACACTTTATGGGATTATAATGGTAATTGTCAGTGGGGGCTTAGGTTACCTTTATGAATTTGTGGGATTATATTCCGCGATCATTGCTCATTTCACATTTGATTCGTTGTTATTTCTTAACGTTAAATAATCTATTCACTAACGTTTTCATAAGATAGAGCAAGGTATATCTTAATTCTCTCTCAAGAAAGATTTATACGTTCCAGGCAATGACGCAAACTTTCTCGCCAATAGGGGATTTCCAAACCAAATGTAGACTTAATCTTAGCCTTGTCCATTAAACTATAATGAGGGCGCGTTGCTGGAGTAGGGAATTTGTCAGATGTAACCGGGTGTACTGGACAATTAATAGCTGCTATATCCATAATGGTCCAAGCAAAATCATACCAGCTGACCACTCCTTCATTGCTATAGTGATAGACACCTCTTACATTTGATACTTCTCCGCCTCTTATTTGTTCGATCATTATCAGTATAACATTAGCCAAGTCGTGAGCATAAGTTGGAGCTCCGATTTGATCATATATTACATCCAGCTTTTCCTTTTCTTGTCCCAGCTTCAACATAGTTTTAACAAAATTACTACGAAATGGAGAATAGACCCAGGAAGTTCGCAGTACAATAGTATACTGATTATAGTTTAAAGCTTTTTGTTCTCCACCATACTTTGATTGCCCATATATGTTAAGCGGTGTGCCCGGATCATCCTCTTCCTTATAAGGGGTGGTTTGTTTCCCTTCAAAAATAAAATCTGTCGAGGGCTGTATTAGCCATATATCATTTTGTTGACACGCCTGGGCCAAGTGGACCACTCCTTCTTCATTGACAGCATAAGCTTTCTCCCTTTCTTCTTCGGCTTTATTAACATCTGTATAAGCCGCACAATTAATACAATATTTAAAAGAAGCCTGTTGAAAATAGTTACTGACAGCACTTTTATCTGTAATGTCCAACCCCTCATGATCCATAAAAGCAAAGCTTAAAGGACTCTTTTTTGCTACTAATTGTAACTCCCGACCCACTTGTCCGTTTGCTCCTGTAACTAACACATCACTCATAATTAAAATTTTTTCTCAGCCTGTTCCAGATTAGGCAATTGTCGGTCTTTCTCAGAAAGTATAATATCACCATCAGGAAGTTGCCAATTGACTTCAAGAGTAGGATCATCATAACGTATTCCTCGCTCATGGGCTTTTGAGTAGAAATTATCACATTTATAAAACACAATAGCTTCTTCACTTAATACTGAAAAGCCATGGGCAAAGCCCCGGGGAACATACATTTGCTTTTTATTGTCGGCTGATAAATGAGTACTCACCCATTGTCCATAAGTAGGAGAGCCATTTCGAATATCAACAGCTACATCTAAAATCTGACCATATAATACACGTAATAGTTTAGCTTGTGCGTAAGGGGCTATCTGATAATGAAGCCCTCTTAAGACCCCATAATTTGACTTAGACTGGTTGTCTTGTACAAACTCATCATCAATATTACCTGCTTTTTGAAAGGTTTGTGCATTGTAGCTTTCAAAAAAATATCCTCGGTTATCTTCAAAAACCTGGGGTTCAAAAATCTTAACATCCGGTATAGCAGTATTATAAAAGGGCATAAGTATAGAATTAACAAATGTAAAAAAATTACAATAATTTACTGTTTAACAACTGATCATTTTTAATTAAGTCAACAATGTACTGATTTTCCAGTCCCTTCTTTAAATATTCTATTTGAGTGATACGGTGTAGATCGGTTCCCAACAGATCAATCATCCCTTCTTTTGCCAAAAGTCGAGCCAATTGCGCTGTTTTTGAATGTCCTCTAACGAGCGACGATATATTCACCTGTAACCACACTCCTCTCGAACGTAAAGCATTAAATTTATCCAAAGTGCCATCGCCAAACAAATACAGGTAGCGTTCCGGGTGAGCTAAAATAGGTTGGTAACCTTTTGACTGTAACTCGAAAATAACCTGTTCACTATTGAAAGGTTTATTCATATAGGGAAATTCTATCAGTACTCCTTTCTCTCCAATAGTAAGGAGGGGTTCATCATGGTTTACCTTTTCTTGAAAAAAATCATCCAAATAATATTCTGCCCCGGCCTCAAAAGTTATATGCACCTCTCTTTCCTGCAATTCTTTTTTAAGTTCTTTGGTCTTACTATTAATAGAGGCAGGAGTATTGGGGAACCCCTCCTGCATGATATGAGGCGTGGTAATCAGCTTTTGAAAGCCCAGTGATTTTAACTCACAAATAGTAGAAACTGCTTCTTCTAAATCATTAACACCATCATCCAAGGAAGGCAAGAGATGAGAATGCATATCAACCTTCAATCCTGAAAAATCAAATAAGCACTCATTTTTTTCTCCAAAAATATAATTCCACCAATCTTTTAACATATTGCCACCTGCTCCTTTATTTTTCTACTGTTATACTATCTTTAAAATAAGCAATTGTTTGGGATAATCCTTCCTTAAAATGCACGGTGGGATGGTAATCTAATTTTTGTTGTATGGCAGAAATGTCAGCTAATGAGTTTTTTATATCACCGGTGCGAGGAGATTCATAGTTTATTTCTGGCGAGTAATTCATTAATTCCTCAATCAAATGCACCAAATGATTAATAGAATAATTTTCTCCAACAGCTACATTAAATACAGATTGATCATCTAATATATCTTTTGGAGCAAACAAAGCTTTTATATTGGCCTGAACCACATTTTCGACAAAAGTAAAATCCCGGGTCTGTTGTCCATCTCCATGTATCGATATAGGCTGATCCTTCAAGCACGCTTTAATAAATCGAGGAATAACAGCGGCATAAGGCCCTTCAGGATCTTGACGAGGACCAAAAACATTAAAATAACGCAATAAAACAGTCTCTAAGCCGTAGAGATCTTTAAATACTCTTGTATAATATTCTACCGTGCGTTTAGAAACGGCATAGGGGGAAAGGGGGCGCCCCACTTGGTTTTCCCGTTTAGGTAAAGTATTGTCATCACCATAGACTGATGATGAAGAGGCAGCTATCATACGCGTCACACCAGCTTGATACGCTGCATCTAACAAGTTTAATGTACTATCTACATTTATTTCATTTGTTAAGATGGGATTTTTTATCGAACGGGGCACAGAGCCTAAAGCAGCTTGGTGTAATATATAATCTACTTCCTCGCAAAGTTGATAACATAAGTCTTTATCTCTCAAATCTTCCTGCCAAAACTCAAAATTATCCATATTAAGAAACGGCTTTATATTCCTTTTTCGTCCCGTTATTAAATTATCTACGGCAATTACTTTACCAGCGTTAAAATTCAAGAGATATTCCACCAAATGAGATCCAATAAATCCCGCCCCTCCCGTTATCATAAACGTTGCATTTTCAATCAAATCGGCTGACGGATGGAAACTTTTTTTATACATATCGTATAGTTATATGGGCTATAAAGAAAACAAATAAAGGGATTTATTCAAGCATTCTTAAATATTATCCCCTTCCCTTTTTATGAGGAGTATTGCTTTTTATAATATTCTCGATAGGTTCCCGAAGTAACATGGTCGAGCCACTGTTCATGGTTTAAATACCAATCTACTGTTTTTTTCAATCCTTCTTGAAAAGTGACGGAGGGTTGCCATCCGAGCTCATTCTTTATCTTTGTAATATCAATAGCATAGCGCATATCATGACCCGGACGATCTTCCACAAAAGTAATTAACTGCTCAGCAGTGCCTGCCGGTTGTTCCAACTTTTGGTCCATAACACCACACAATTTTTTAATTAAATCAATATTTGTCCACTCATTTTCTCCGCCTACATTATAGGTTTCTCCGACTTGTCCTTTATGATAGATCAGGTCGATAGCTTTAGCATGATCTTCCACATAAAGCCAATCCCGGACATTTTCTCCTTTCCCATATATCGGGATCTCCTTATTGTTTTTGATATTATTAATAGCTAAAGGAATTAATTTTTCCGGAAACTGATGAGGACCGTAATTGTTAGAGCAGTTAGATATTATGATAGGCAGATCAAACGTATTATGATAAGCTCTAACCATGTGATCAGCACTGGCTTTAGAAGCTGAATAGGGGGATTTAGGAGCATAGGGTGTTTGTTCGGTGAAATATCCCTCGGATCCTAAAGAACCAAATACCTCATCCGTTGAAATATGATAAAACCTGATATCAATATCATAGTCTTCATAAAGCATACGGGCAGCATTAAGTAAATGAACGGTGCCGGTGATATTAGTACTTATGAAAGCTTGAGGGTTAAGTATGGAACGGTCAACATGAGATTCAGCGGCTAAATGAATTACGCCATCAAATCGGTATTCTTTAAACAAATCAAATATCGCTTCTTCATTTGTAATATCCGCTTTGATAAAAGTATAATTAGAAGCCGATTCGACATCAGTAAGGTTTTCTAAATTACCAGCGTAAGTCAACGCATCCAAATTTACTATATGGTAATCAGGATAATTGTTGACAAATAATCGCACGACGTGCGAACCGATAAACCCCGCTCCACCTGTTATTAATATTGTTTTTTTAAATTCTTTACTCATAGATAAATATTTTTTACAGACTCCAGTAAATCAAGTCATTTTTATTATTTCGATAGATCCCTTTTATATCAATCAATATGCCATCATTAGCCGTCTTCTTTTTAAAAAAAGAGGGTTCCAATTTCTTAAATTCATCATGATCCACGGCTACTATAATAGCATCGTAATCGTTACTTAAGTGTTCGGTCAATTCTATTCCGTATTCTTCATATAGTATTTCTTCATCCGCTTTTTCATCCCAGACTTCAGTATGGATATTAAATTGACGAAATTCATGGACCATATCAGCCACTTTTGTATTCCTAACATCACTAACATTAGCTTTAAAAGTAGCGCCCATGATAAGTATTTTAGCTTGGGTAATATCTTTTTTCTGTTGTGAAATTAATTGAACTGCTTTCCGGACCACATGATAACCCATTTCATCATTGATACGACGACCACTTAAAATCATTTGGGGGTTATACCCCAATTCTTTTGCTTTATAAGTTAAATAATAAGGATCCACTCCTATACAATGTCCTCCCACTAAACCAGGGAAATACGGGATAAAATTCCATTTGGTAGCCGCCGCTTCTAACACATCGTAAGTATTGATGTTCAATTTATCAAAAATAATAGATAGTTCATTTACAAGAGCTATATTGACATCCCGTTGTGTATTTTCTATAACTTTAGCAGCCTCAGCTACTTTTATAGTAGGCGCTTCATGTATCCCGGCTTCAACAATACATTTATATAAATCACTTATCTCTTTCAAGGCTTCATCGTCACAACCGGAAACTACCTTGACTACCTCAGCCAAGCTATGTTTCATGTCACCGGGGTTAATCCGTTCAGGGGAATAACCTATTTTAAAATCACGGCCTGTTTTT